>JANWLJ010000180.1 GCA_025450955.1 Polyangium sp. (in: bacteria)
AAAGGGCAGGCTGCGCGCGTCGCAAGGCGCGCTCGCGAGCGCAGCCAGAACCGGACGATCTTCGGGCGACGCGGTCGCCGGCGCGCCGGTCTGGCGCGCGTCGAGGAGATAGCGCGCGAGGAGGAGCTCGCCGCGCGGCGCCGCCGCAAGCGCGATCTTTTCCACCTCGGCGTGGTAGTCGGCCCAGGTCTGCTTGCGCGCCGCCTCGCTCTTTTCGCCGGCGAGCGACATCAGCGACGAGAGCGCGCGCACCGGGGCTCCCGCCGCGCCCTTCGGCGCGAGCGCGGCCGCACGCTTCATCCAGGTCGCGTCGGGATTTCCAAGGAGGATCGCGCACGGCGCGATCGCTTGCGCCACCGCGGGCGAGGCCGGCTCGGCGACCAGCTTGCGGCAGGCATCCGCGAGCGCGCTCGGCTTTCCGCCCGATCGCGGATCGACCACCGCCAGCCCGGCAGAGCGCAGCCGCGCGGGGGCCGCCGCATCGGCGAGCTGCCAGTCGCGAATCGTCTGCGCGCGGGTCGCGAGCTCCGCCGCCTCTCCGCCGGCGGCAAGCGCGGCGTCGAGATAGGGCTCGGGCGAACGGCCCTGCAAAAGAAGCCCGGCGGCGAGCCACGCCTGCCAGCGCGGGTCGGGCGCTTTGACACCGACGACATGGTGGCGCGCCAACGCGGCGAGCGCGTCGAAGTGGCCGGCGGCGAACTCGAGTCGCGCGCGCAAGGGATCGGCCTCGGCCTTGGGCAGCTTGTCGAGGAGCCGCTTCGCGGTCGCGTCGGCCCACTGTCCAATCTGGCTGAGCTCGCGCGAGAGCGCCGGCCGCGGCTTGGCGTCGGCCGGCTTCATCCCGAGCGCGCTCAGCACCGCGGCATAAAATGGATCGGTGAGCGCGGCGCGCTCCGGCCCGGCGAGCGGCGCGATCGCGAGCGAGAGATCGAGCAGCACCCGCTCGGCGCGCGGCCGGCTCGCGCCCGCCTCGGGCAGGCTCTTCTCGACCGTGGCGGCGTAGGTGACCGCGCTCGGCGACAGGCCGACCGTCGCGTCGCGCACCGCGATCGCCTCGGCCACCTCGAGCAGTCGATCGAGATCGGCGGGCGCGACCGCCGCCGTGGGCGCCATCAGCTTGGTCAGATCGTTGAGCCCGGCGAGCGGCGGCGCGGCGAATGCCAGAGAGGGCCAAAGGCCGATCA
Organism: Polyangium sp. (in: bacteria); assembly: GCA_025450955.1. GTDB lineage: Bacteria > Myxococcota_A > Polyangia > Palsa-1104 > Palsa-1104 > JANWLJ01. The sequence continues at coordinate 1,185 of JANWLJ010000180.1, forward strand.
CGATCGCGAGGGTGAAGCGGGGCCGGCTCATTCGCCGATCCCGAGATAGGCCTTGCGCACCTCGTCCGAGGCCGCGAGCGTCTTGGCCGCGTCGCTCATCTTGATCTCTCCCGACTCGAGGACATACCCGTGCTGCGCGATCGAGAGCGCCATGTGCGCGTTCTGCTCGACGAGCAGGATGGTCACGCCCTCGCCATTGATCTCTTGAATGATGCGAAAAATCGACTGCACGATCTGCGGCGCCAGCCCGAGCGACGGCTCGTCGAGAAGAAGCAGGCGCGGCCGCGCCATCAGCGCGCGCGCCACCGCCAGCATCTGCTGCTCGCCGCCCGAGAGCGTGCCGGCCATCTGGGTCGCGCGCTCTTTCAAGATCGGAAAGCGCTCGAGCTGCCGCTCGAGATCGGCGGCGATCCCCGCCTTGTCCGAGCGCACGTAGGCGCCGAGCTCGAGGTTGTCGCGCACCGAGAGGTTGGGAAAGATCCCGCGGCCCTCGGGCGCGTGGGCGATCCCGCGCCGCACCACCTGATGCGGCTTGAGCCCGACCAGCGACTGCCCGTCGAAGACGATGGTGCCGCGGGTCGGCTTGACCAGGCCCGAAAGCGCCCTGAGCGTCGTCGACTTGCCGGCGCCGTTCGAGCCGACGAGGCAGACGATCTGTCCCTTCTCGACGGAGATCGACACTCCTCTCAGCGCGTGGATCGCGCCGTAGTGGACGTCGAGCCCGCTCACCTCAAGCAGCGCCAAGATAGGCCTCGATCACCTTCGGGTTCTTTTGAATCTCTTCCGGCTTGCCCTCGGCGATCTTGATGCCGTGATCGACCACCGCGATCCGCTCGCACACCTTCATCACCAGCCCCATGTCGTGCTCGATGAGCAGCACCGTGCAGGCGAACTCGTGCTGCACCCGGCGGATGAGCTCGCGCAACTCGACCTTCTCGTGCGGGTTCATCCCCGCGGCCGGCTCGTCGAGGAGCAGCAGCCTGGGCTGGGTGGCGAGCGCGCGCGCGATCTCGAGCCGCCGCTGCTGGCCGTAGGGCAGGCTCTTGGCCTCGGTGTGGGCAAAGGGCTTGAGCGCGAACAGCTCGAGCAGGCGCAGCGCGCGCTCGGAGATCTCCTGCTCCTCGGCGAAGAAGCCGGGCGTGCGCAAGACCGCCGCCACCATCCCGCGCCGCGAGCGCAGATGGCAGGCGGCCCGCACGTTGTCGAGCACGCTCAGCTCGCCGAAGAGGCGAATGTTTTGAAAAGTCCGCGCCGCGCCGAGCAACGCGATCTGATACGGCCGCTTGCCGCGGATCGATTGGCCACAGATGCGGATCTCGCCCACGTCGGGCGCGTAGACGCCGGTGAGCAGGTTGAAGAGCGTGGTCTTGCCGGCGCCGTTCGGCCCGATGAGCCCGGTGAGCGATCCCTCGGCGAGCGTGAGCGAAAAATCGCTCACCGCCTTCAGGCCGCCGAACGAGAGCGAGACGTCGTGAACCTCGAGCACGTTCTCGATGTCGCTCATGGCTGGTCCTTCTTGCGGAAGAAGTCCCAGATCTCGCGGGTGCCGAAGAGCCCCTTCGGCCGGAGGATCATCACCACGATGAGGAGCAGCGAGTAGGCCACCAGGCGATAGTCCTGCACCGAGCGGAGGATCTCGGTGAGCAGGGTGAGCGCGATCGCAGCGACGGTGGCGCCGGTGATCGAGCCCATCCCGCCGAGCACCACCATGATCACCGCCTCGAACGACTTCATGAAGTTGAACTCTTCGGGGCGCGACGCGGTGCCGGCGCCGAGCTGGTGCGCGAACAGCCCGCCCGCGATTCCGGCGAAGAAGGCCGCGATCACGAACGCCGCCACTTTGTATCGGGTGGTGTTGACCCCGATCGCCTCGGCGGCGATCTCGTTTTCGCGCACCGAGAGAAACGCGCGGCCGTGGGTCGACTCGCGCAAGCGATAGGCGACCAGCAGCATCACCACCACCGCCGCGTAGGTCCAGCCAAGCGAGTTGTAGGACTGGCCGTGCGAGAAGCCGAGCGCGCCGCCGAGATGAAGGACCCGCTCCCATCCCGGCACCGCCGCCATCTCCGACGGGTAGAGCACCGGCGGCGTCGCCTGAAGGACCACGCGAATGATCTCGCCGAAGCCGAGCGTCACGATCGCCAGATAGTCGCCGCGCAGCCGGAGCGACGGCAGCCCGACCACCCAGCCCGCCGCCGCAGCGACCAGCCCGCCGGCGATCAGCGACACGAAGTAGAGCGAGTAGCCGCTCAAGGTGGTGTGCTTGAGCACGTCGCCGAAGATCGCGTAGCCGCCATAGTAGGTGACCACGATCGAGCCGTAGGCGCCGAGCGCCATGAAGCCGGCGTGGCCGATCGAGAACTGCCCGGTGAGCCCGTTGACGATGTTGAGGCTCACCGCCAGGATCACGTTGACGCCGATGTCGAAGAGGATCTTTTCGACGTAGCTGCCCTGCGGAATCGACAGCTCGAGGATCATCGCCGCGCACAAGCCGAGAAGCAGCGGCAGAAGCGACGCGCCGATCGCGCGCGGCGTCGACACCGACGGGCGCGGCGTCATACCTTCTCCACCACGTTCTTGCCGAGGATCCCGCTCGGCCGCACCAACAGAATGACGATCAAGAGCGCGAACGCGATCGCGTCGCGGAAGGTGGTCGACACGTAGCCGGCGACGAACTGCTCGGCGATCCCGAGAAGCAGCCCGCCGAGCATCGCGCCCGGCAGGTTGCCGATGCCGCCGATCACCGCCGCGACGAACGCTTTCAATCCGTAAATGATCCAGCTCGCGTCGGCGGGCTGCTTGATCTGTCCGTAGGTGAGCCCGACCAAAAGGCCGCCCGCGCCGGCGAGCGCCGAGCCGATCACGAAGGTGAGCGAGATGATCTGATCGACCGGCACGCCCATCAGCCCGGCGATGTTGTGGTCGACCGAGACCGCGCGCATGCCGCGCCCGATCTTGGTGCGATAGACCAGCCACTGAAGCCCGAGCATGAGCGCGAACGCGGCCCCGACCGCCACCACCTCGACCAGCCGGATGTGCACTCCGCCGAGGACGATGCTGTGCTCGGTCATGGTCGGAAACTGCACCACGCTCTTGCCCCACACGAGCTGCCCGGCGTTCTCCAAAAACAGCGACACGCCGATCGCGGTGATGAGCACGTTCAGCCGCGGCGCCTGCCGGAGCGGCCGATAGGCGAGCCACTCGATGAGCAGCCCGGTGAGCGCGCACGCCGCCATCGACAAAAGCAAAAGCCCCGCCGCCTGAATCGGCGTCGGGTGCATGAGGTGATAGGCGACCGCGAACCGCCAGGAGAAGAACGCGCCGAGCGCGAACACATCGGAGTGCGCGAAGTTGATGAACTGCAGAATCCCGTAGACCATCGTGTAGCCGAGCGCGATCAGCGCATACAGGCTACCGACGGAGATTCCCTTGAAGAGGAAGGTGAGAAAGTCGGCCACGGGGTCGGCTTGTCGCCTTTATTGCGGCGGGATGGTGGCGGCGGTGACGGTGTGCTTGTCGACGATCTCGAGGACCACCGCCGGCTTGGTCGCGTTGCGATCTTTGTCCATCGAGATCTTGCCGGTCACCCCTTGGAAGTCCTTGGTCTGGGCGAGCGCGTCCCTGACCGAGGTGCGCCAGGCGGGCAAAGGCCCCTCGTGCGCGCGCTCGATCGCGTTTTTGAGCAGCATCATCGCGTCGTAGCCGAGCGCCGCCATCGAGTCGGGCGATTTGCCGAACTGCTTGGTATAGCGATCGACGAAGTGCTGCACCTCGGGCCGTTTCTCGTCGGCGGAGTAGTGATTCGAGAAGTAGGCGCCCTGCACCGCGGCGCCGCCGATCTCCTGCACCGACTCCCAACCGTCGCCGCCGAGAAGCGGCGCAGTCAGCCCGAGCCCGCGCGCCTGCTTGGCGATGTTGGCGACATCGGTGTAATAGCCCGGCAGGTAGATCGCCTCCGGCTTGACGTCGCGGATGCGGGTGAGCTGCGCCGAAAAATCCTGATCGCCGCCCTGATACGACTCGGTCGCCACCACCTGCCCGCCGAGCTTCTTGAGCGCCTCGGCGAAGTATTGAGCGAGCCCTTGTGAGTAGGCCTGGCGCTGGTCGACGAGGATCGCCACCCGCTTGAGGCCGAGCCCGCCCTTGTCCTTCGGGTTGGTGGCGAAGCGCGCCATCACGTAGCCCTGAAACGGATCGATGAAGCAGACGCGAAAGATGTAATCGCCGGTCTCGGTGACCTTCGGGTTGGTCGACGACGGGCTGATCATCGGCACGCCCTGCTGCTGGCAGATCTGCCCGCCCGCGATCGACAGCGACGAGGCGACCTCGCCGATCACCGCCAGCGCGTTGTCCTCGGCGATGAGCCGGGTGACCGCGGTGCCGACCTCCGACGTCTTGCCCTGGTCGTCGTAGTTGACGAGCTGGACCTTCTTGCCCTTGATTCCGCCCGCCCCGTTGATCTCGGCGACCGCCATCGAAAGCCCGTTGTGGGTCGACTGCCCGAAGGTCGCCTCCGACCCGGTCAGCGATCCATACTCACCGACGACAATCACGTTCGACGGCGCCTTCGGTCCATGCTTGCAACCGGCGCAGGCGAAGGTGGCGACGAGAGCGCTGAGAAACAGGTTTCGCACGGGGACCCCTTTGGCCGGAAAGGCTCGCAACGGCGTAGCAATCTGCCACCCGAAAGTCAACGCCGCCACCCGAGGAGCGAGCGAGCTGCGCGGCAAGATCTGCACTCGGGAATCAGGCGCGCGGGTCGACGCCCACCCAGGATGGCGTTAGAATCCTCAATATGAGTCGGGTCGTGAAATGGAACGGACGCGACGTCCCAGAGGAGCTTCGCGAGCTGCCGCCTGGCCGTTACGTGATTGAATCGATCGAGCGCGGCCCGTCACTTACACTCGAGCAGGAAGACGATCTCATCGATGCGCTGCGCGAGGCGGACGACGGCCTTGGGCTGAATCTCGACGAAGCCCGAGAGCGCTTGGATCTGGCGCTCAAGCGTTGA
>JANWLJ010000181.1 GCA_025450955.1 Polyangium sp. (in: bacteria)
AGCAGCGGCGCGTACTCGCGCGTCTGCGCGGACCGGTCCTCTCCGCACCATCGCTCCGCGACCGCCCCGCCGCCCGCGCAAGGCAACCCCCGCCCCGCCCCCCTCGAAAGCAGACACGACCCGCCCGCTCCACCACCACCGCCCCGTGACGACTCCTCCTCCGCGGTCGCGACGCCACCACCACCACCGCCCCGTGACGCCACCTCCTCCGCGGTCGCGACGCCACCACCACCACCGCCCCGTGACGACTCCTCCGCGGCGCCACGTCTCCGCCTGGCACCCCCGCCCCCCCGCGGCTATCATTGACTTGCCGATGCCCTCGCCGCAGCTCGCAAAGCCGCTTCGGGCGGTACGGCGCCGACTGCGCCTTCAGGCTGCGCTCGACGGCGCCGCGACGATCGCGGTGCCGGCCGCGGCGGGCGAGGTGATCGCGGTCTATCTCTGGCGCGCCGGGCTCCTGTCTCATCATCATCTCGCGGTCGCGCTCGCGAGCGGCGTCGGGCTGGTGCTGGCGGGCGGGCTGGCGCGGGCGCTCGAGCGCATTCCGCTCGCGCGGGCGGCCAAGCGCGCGGACGGATCGCACGGGCTGCACGATCGGCTGGGGTCGGCGCTCGCGTTCGAGCGCGAGGCGGAGCCGACGCCGTTCATGCCGGCGGCGATCCTCGACGGGAAGGCGGCCGCGGGCACGATCGATCCGCGGCGGGCGGCGCCGTTTGCGAGGCCGCGGGCGACCGGGCTCGCGCTCGGGATCGCGGCGTTGGCGATGGTGGTGGCGATGCTCCATTTTCCCGCGCGCGCGCGCCGGGTCGCGGCGCCGCCGCCTCCGCCGCGCCACCTCACCGTCGACGCCGACCTGCTCGGAGTCGAGCGCGATCAGGTGGAGGCGCTCGCTGCCGAGGCGCGCGCGTCGGGCGATCGCCAGACCGAAGAGGCGGCGCAAAAGCTCGAGACGCTCCTCGATCAAGTCAATCAGCGCCAGCTCACCCGGCAGCAGGTCTTCGACAAGCTGGCCGAGATCGAAAAAAAGCTGCCGGCGCCGGACGCCGATTCCAAGCCGCTCACCGACGCGCTCGAGCGCGCGGGCGACGAGCTCGGCAAGCGCGAGATCAGCCGCGCGGCCGGCGAGGCGCTCAAGAAAGAGGACCTGGAAAAGGCGCGCGCGGAGCTGCAGAAGCTGGCGGCGCGGGCCGAGAAGCTCGACGCGCAGAAGCGCAAAGACGGCGACAAGCCGCTCGACACCCAGGAGCGAAAGGAGCTGGCGCGCGCGCTCGACGCGGCGGCCAAGGCGGAGACCGCGAGGAGCGCCGAGGCCGAGCGCGAGCAGGCCGAGCGCGATCGGCTCGAGCGCGAGCAGCGGCGACTCCAGCGCGAGCTGGCCGAGCGTCCAAACGATCAGCAGCTCAAGCGGCAGCTTCAGCGCAATCAGCGCGAGCTTCAGCGACTCGAGCGGCAGAAGCAGGCGCGCGCGGAACAGGAGCGGCAGCTGCAAAGGCTTCAGCGCGAGCTCGAGCGCGCCGCGGCCGAGCTGCAGAAGAGCCTCTCGCCCGAGGCGGCCGAGGCGCTCCGTCAAGCCGCGCGGCAGATGAAACAGATGCAGGACGAGCTGCGCAAGCTCGGCAATCTCCAAAAGACGCAGATTCAGATCGCCGAGCTGAAGGAGGTGCTGCGGCGCGCGCGCTCGACGAGCGGCCAGGGCCAGCCGCAAAATGGGCAGGCGCAAAATGGTCGCAATGGCCAGGGGCAAAAGGGACAAAAGGGCGCCAAGAGTCTGCTTCGCGACTTCAATCAGCGCGCGGGCGGCAAGTCGGACTCGCTCCTCCTCGGCGAAGGCGGGAACACGCCGGTGCTCTTGCCGCTGCCGGGCGGCCCAGGGGATCAGCCCGGGCAAGAGGGAAAGGGCGGCGGCGCTCCGCCGCAACCGAGCGCCTCGGGCGACGGGATCGGGCACGAGCACGACCCCAACCTGCTCGGCGATCCGACCCGGCTCGCGGCGCATCACCAAGAGACGCGCCTGACCGGCAAAGAGGGCGCGGGGCCGTCGCGCTCCGAGACCATCCTCGGCTCGGCCGAGCGCGGCTTCGCCACCCGCAGCTACCGGCGCGTCTACGACGACTACTCGTCGGTGGTCGAAGAGGTGATGTCGAAGGAGCGGGTGCCGCCCGGCTATCGCTACTACATCAAGCGCTACTTCCAGCTCATCCGCCCGCGGCAGGAGCGCGCGATTTTAACACTACTGCGACCAAACCGGACCGAGCCACGCGCCGCGAGGAGCCCGGATGGCAAGGAGCGACGAGGGAGCAGGCTTTTCGCCTGTGACCGAGGAGCGACGCGGCCAGCCGGGCCCGCAGCAAGCGGGGCGACGGGAGGTTTGGTCGCAGTAGTGCTAGGGTAGCGGCGATGTTTTCCCGGCGGCTGCCGGCTTCGCTCGAGGCCAATCGGATCAGCCGCGCGCTCGAGGCGGCGCGCGCGCGCGGGCCGCTCATCGATCTCACCGAGACGAATCCGACGCGGGTCGGGCTGCGCTATCCCGAGCGGGAAATTCTCGACGCGCTCGCGCAGCCGGGGGCGCTCGCCTATCAGCCCGATCCGCGCGGGCTCCTCTCGGCGCGGCGCGCGGTGGCCGGCTATTACGCCGAGCGCGGAGCGACGGTGTCGCCCGAGCGGCTGTTTCTCACCGCCTCGACGAGCGAGAGCTATTCGCTGTTGTTTCAGCTCCTCTGCGATCCCGGCGATCGGGTGCTGGTGCCCGAGCCGAGCGATCCGCTGTTCGAGCTGCTCGCGCGCCTCGCCGCCGTCGAGATCGCGCCCTATCCGCTGCGCTATCACGCCGGCTGGTATCTCGATATCGAGGAGCTCGAGCAAAAGCTCGACGATCGCACCCGCGCGGTGCTGGTGGTCAATCCGAACAACCCGACCGGATCGTTTCTCAAACGCGGCGAGCTCGACCGGCTCGAGCGCGTGTGCGCCGAGCGCTCGCTCGCGATCGTCTCGGACGAGGTGTTCGCCGACTATTGGTTCGCGCCCGATCCCGAGCGGGTGCCGACGCTCGCGCCCGGGCCCGCCGGGCAGAGGCGCGCGCTCACCTTCTGCTTGAGCGGGCTCTCGAAATTGTGCGGGCTGCCGCAGCTCAAGCTCGGCTGGATTGTCGCCGCCGGTCCCGCCGAGCTGGTGCGCGAGGCGGAGGCGCGGCTGGAATTGATCGCCGACACCTATCTGTCGGTGGGGGCGCCGGTGCAAGAGGCGGCGCCGCGGCTCATCGCGCTCATCTCCGACGTCGGCGCGCAGCTCGCCTTACGGGTGCGGACCGCGCGCGCCGAGCTCGCTGCGCGCGTGTCCGGCACCGCGCTTCAGCTCCTCGACGCCGAGGGCGGCTGGTCGGCGATCTTGCGCGTGCCGCGCACCCGCAGCGAAGAGGAGTGGGTGCTTCAGCTCCTCGACGACGGCGTGGTGGTCCACCCGGGATTTTTCTTCGATATGCCCGAGGAGGCCTACCTGGTGGTGAGCTTGATCGCCAAGCCGGAAGATTTCAGCGAAGGCATCGAGCGCTTGATCGCGCGCGTCCACGCTGGGCTATGATGCGCGAATGTCATTTTCCAGGCTTGGTCGTCCGGCCGCGCTGATCGCGCTCGCCCCCCTGCTCGCCGCGGCGCCGGCTTCCGCCGCCACCCTCAAGATCGCGACGCTCGCGCCCGAGGGCTCGTCGTGGATGATCCTCTTTCACAAGTGGGCGCGCGCGGTCGAGAGCCGCACCGACGGGCGGGTGAAGGTGAAGTTCTACGCCGGCGGGATCGAGGGCGACGAAGCGGACGTGCTGCGCAAGATCCGGCTCGGCCAGATCTCCGGCGCCGCGCTCACCGGGATCGGGCTGTCGTCGATCTGCCCCGAGGTGCGCGCCTTCGACATCGCGCGCTCCTACGAGGAGCTCGACGCGCTCCGGGCCGCGATCGGCGACGAGATCAAACAAAAGTTTCTCGCCAAGGGATTTCTGGTCGCCGCCTGGGGCGAGGTCGGGCCGATCCATCTGTTCTCGTCCAAGCCCGTCAAGTCGATGGCCGATCTGCGCGGGCTCCGGCTGTGGCTGTGGACCGAGGACCCGGTGTCCAAGGCGCTGTTCGCCACGCTCGGCCTACACGGCGTGCCGATGGGCGTGCCCGACGTGCTGCCCGGTTTGTCGACGGGACAGATCGATTCGTTCTTCGGCTCGCCGCTGTCGACCTTGGCGCTGCAGTGGTCCTCGCACGTCAAGTACATGACCGAGCTGGTGGTCGGCGAAGCGACCGGCGCGACGGTTTTGTCCAAGCGGGTGTGGGACGCGATCGCGCCCGCCGATCAGCAGGTCATGAAAGAGGAGGGCGACAAGATGCAGAAGGTCGTCCTCGCGCAGGTGCGCAGCGACAACGCCAAAGCGCTCGAGGCGATGAAGTCGCGGGGCCTCACCGTGGTGTCGACGCCGCCCGAGCTCGGCCGCGAGCTCGATCGCCGCGGCGAAGCGGTGGCGCGCGCCGCCGGCTCGCAGCTCGATAAAAATTTTCAGGCGAAGGTGCAGAAGGTGGTCGAGGATCTGCGCGCCAAGCACGCCGCGAAGTAAGCCGCAAACCCTCTCCGAAGCAGCCCGCGAAATAGATCGATCGTCACGCGGCGCGGTCGTGCTCGAGCGGCTCCTCGTCTTCGTCCGGCTCGATGCCGTCCTCCCACAGCTCCCACGCCGGCAGCCGTTCGGTAATCTGGCCAACCTCGAATGGGTCGGGCGTCGGCTTCTGTTCGGTCTCCATGGCAACCCTCCTCGACGACGAACCGACTCTTTGCACTCCCGATGCCGGCCGGCCGGGCCCGACGAATCGCGGCCCTCGGCGGGTCCGACCTCGAATTTCATGGTCGATTGTCCCCGGCGGAGGCGGCGGCTGGAGTCGCCGCTCCCACTGGGGCGTCCGCCCCGCAGTCAGGTGGGGACAGCCCCAACCACTCGGAAATCGCGCGAGAAAAATGCGGCGAGCGAGGAATCTGCGCTATTCGCGCGAGAGGCGAATCACCTTGCGATAGATGCCGACCGAGCGGCCCGAGACGGTGGGCGCGACGTCGTAGCGCTCGAACTGCGGGCGCGGATCGTCGGCCAGCTCGTCGCCGAGCGTCGATGAGGGCGCGGCCAGCAGCACCGTCCCGTTCGGCAGGCGCAGCTGGTACGACAGATGGCGATGGCCGTTCAGCACCGCGCGCACGCCCTGTTTTTTGCAAAAGCGCACGAGCGGGCGCGCGTCGCCGAGCACGGTGAATTTTGCGAGCAGGCGGGTGAGAAAGGCGCGGCCGCGCTCTTCGGCGCGCCGGACCACGTGATGGTGCAGCGCGACCAGCCTGATATTCTGCGCCCAGAATTTGGCGAGCTTTTCGAGCCGGCGATATTGCGCGCGGCCGACGTGGCCGAGCGCGTTGGTGGCGGGGTGGCGCGAGATCGCGGCGCAGGAGTTCAGCACGAACACCACCGCGTCGCGGTCGGGGATCGGCACCGCGACCGGGAAGAGCGCGAGCAGCTTTTCCCGCGCCTCCTCGATGCGCGCGACATAGGCGGCCCGCGCCGCCCGTCCTTCGAGCGAAAGCCCGCGCAGCCGGATTTGCGGCACCGGCTCCGACGGGAGCTGCGCGATGAGCGGCCGGACCGTCCGCTCGGCCGAGAGCCAGGCGTCTTGAAACGAGATCATCTCTTTGCCGTCGAGAACGAAGCCGCGCCGCCCGCCGCCGGTCTGCGCGAATGCCTCGGCGAACTTGAGCAGGTTCGCGAGCTGGACGATGGCGAAGCGATCGCTGCGAAGCACGTGCTTGCGGCGCCGCTTGCCGTCGAGCGCGTCGACCAGCGCGAGATCGTGATTACCGGGCACCAGGATCGCGCGGTCGGCGAGGCCGCGCTCCTCGAGCGCGTCGAGAAAGCAGCGCCAGGAAATGGCGGTGCCGCGATCGGTGAGATCGCCGGTGATGAGCAAGAGCTCGGCCTCGGCGAGCTGCGGGGTGGCGAGCAGCGCCGCGAGCGCGCGATTTCCGCCCGGCTGCGCGCGCTCGACCATGCGCACGGTCGGCCCCTCGGCGATGTGCAGATCGGAGAGGTGCGCGAGCTTGAGCGCGCCTTCCCCGTCGGGCGGCAGATCGAGCCACACCGGCGGTCGGCCGCCGAGCCGCGCCACCCGTCCATAGTCGGTGAGCATCGCCGCCACGAGCGCGATCCCGCCGAGCCGGCGCCAGATGTAGACCGCGACCCCGGCGGCGAGCACGCAGGCCGAGGCCCAGAGCCCGATCACCAGCGGACCGCGGGTGTGGGTCCCGAGCTTGACCGCCATCGTCACCAGCCGCTCGGCGGCGCACGCCACCCCGACGATCGCGGCCATCCACAGAAGCTCGAGCAGCACCTCGCCGAGATGCGAGCCCCAGCCGGCGGCGGGAGGCTCCTCCCACGGTTGACGCGGCGGCAGATCGTCGGGCTCCTCGCTCGGGAGGATCGGGGCGGCCTCGGGCACGATAAAAGGTAGCACGCGCGCGCGCGCCGGTCGCCCGTCATGAGCGGCGGTGTTACCATCGCGCGAGCTCGAGGAAGGAGGCGCGTATGAACATCCGCACGGAGAAGGTGAAGATCCCGGTGGGCGGCGAGGCGGAGCCGATGCCCGGCTATCTGGCGATCCCCGAAGGCGCGGGGCCGTGGCCCGCGGTGATCGTCTTCGAGGAGATCTTCGGCGTCAACGCCCATATCCGCGAGGTCACCGAGCGGGTGGCGCGCGAAGGCTACCTGGCGATCGCGCCCGAGGTGCACCACCGCGTCTCGCCCGAGATCGACTTCCCGTATAACCAGGAGGGAATGCAAAAAGGGATGCAGCTCATCCCCAAGCTCACCGCCGAGGGCGTGGCCGCCGACGTGCAAGGCACGCTCGCGTTTCTCCGCGCGCGCAGCGACGTCCGCGGCGATCGCATCGGCGCCATCGGCTTCTGCATCGGCGGTCACCTCGCGTACCTGACCGCCTGCACCACCGACGTGCGCGCGACCGCGTCGTTCTACGGCGGCGGCGTCGCCACCTTCAGCCCGGGCGGCGGCGCACCGACGGTGACCCGCACCCCCGGCATCAAGGGCCGCATCCTCTGCCTGTTCGGCAAGAAGGACACGATGATCCCGCAGGCGCACGTCGATGCGGTGCGAAACGCGCTCTCCTCGGCCGGCGTCGCCTACGAGATCGTCACCTACGACAACGCCGGCCACGCCTTCTTCTGCGACCGCCCCGAGCGCGGCTCCTACAACCAGATGGCCGCCACCGACGCGTGGGACCGGGTCAAGAAGCTGTTCGCCGAAGAGCTGAAGAGCTGAGTCCGAGTCCTCCAACCATTCCGCGTCGTCATGCCGGCGCGAGACCGAACCGATCCAGCCGCTCCAGCACGCCCACCTCGATGGCGCGCCTGCCGCAGGCCACGTAGGCGTCGCGCCCCATCGCTCCGATCATTCCGACGGGGGAGATGACCTCGCGTGGCGCCGAATCCAAAGACCTGATGATCCGATCGATCTTGGTCACGGCGAGACGGGCGCTACGTCTCACCCGCGCCTGGGACCGGGTGTCGAGCTGCGGTGCTGCCCAGTCGAGGAAGAGCCAACCGAAGGCGGCATGTCGGTTCTCATCTTTGACGAGTTGACGGAGGACCTCACGAAGGAGCGGTTGGCGTGCCGCGCGGCTACAGGCCTTGAGCAGCTCGTGCGAGACCGACTCGCCGACGCAGAACTCGCGCACGACCCGTTCGGTTGCGGCGACGATCGGATCGACGGATTCTTCGCCGTCGTCGGGCA
>JANWLJ010000182.1 GCA_025450955.1 Polyangium sp. (in: bacteria)
GAGCCCGACCCTCGCCACCTGGCTCGGCGCCCGCGGCCACGACGATCAGCTCGACGACGTGCGCATCGAGGCGCAGGGCCGGCGGGTGGCGCGGCTGCGCGCGCTTTTGCCCGAGATCGTCGCGCTCGACGACCAGGCGCTCGACGCCACCCACCGCATCGACAAGCGCCTGTTCACCCTGCGCTGCCAGGATGCGCTGTTCGACCTCACCACCTTGCACCCGCTCGAGTCGAATCCGCTCATCTACGTCGACCTCGCCAGCTCGGGGATCGAGGAGCTGCTCGACGAGGAGCCGACCTCGCTGCCCGATCGGCTGCGCTCGATCGACGCGCGGCTGTGGAAGATCCGGCCGCTCCTCGACGAGGCGCGCCGCAACCTCCGCTCGGCGGGCGCGGCCGAGCTCAAGGTGCGTAAAGCGATCGAGCTCGCGCAGTCGGCCAAGTCCTACTTCGCCGAGACCCTGCCCAAGGCGGTGCAGCTCGCTGATCCGAAGCTGATGGAGGACTTTCACGCCGCCGACGCCGACGCCAGCCACGCGCTCGACGACTTCAGCGGCTGGCTGCAAAAAGATCTGCTGCCGCGCGCCAAGGGCGACTTCGCGCTCGGCCGCGATCGGCTGCTCGAAAAATTGCGGGTGGCCGAAGGGCTCGACGGCGTGACCCCCGAGGAGCTGGTCGCCGCCGGCGAGCGCGAGCTCAAGGCGGCGCGCGCGCGTTACGACGCCGCCTCCAAGCTGGTGCTCGCCTCCGCCAAGCCGGGCGCCGATCTCACCAAGGTGATCGAAGACGATCACTTCAAGGCCGACGAGCTGCAGCTCGGCGCGCAGGCCGCCGCCGAGGCGATTGTGGCCTTTTTGCGCGATCAGCATCTGGTCACGCTGCCGGCGCCGCCGCGCCCGCGGGTGGTCGACATGCCGCCTTCGCTGTGGGGCTTCGCGCAGCTCGCCGCGCCGCGCCCGCTCGAGCCCAAGGCGCGCGAGGCGTTCCTCTACCTCGATCCCGTCGACAAGGGCTGGCCCGAGCGGCGCAAGCAGGAGCAGCTTCGCACATTCAACCGCGCCACCATGCGGGTCACGCTGCTTCATCAAGTGGCCGGCCACTACCTCGCGGCGATGCGCGATCGCGCCGCGCCGACCACCATGGAAAAGATCGCGCTGGCCCCGAGCTTCGTCGAGGGCTGGCCCGATTACGTCGAGAAGATGATGGTGGAGCAGGGCTTCGGCGACAGCGATCCCAAGCTCGAGCTGATCGAGGCGCGCTCGCAGATGGTGCGCGACGCGCGGCTGGTCGCGGTGGTGCGGCTGCACGCGCTCTCCGCCAAGCTCGACGACGCCACCAAGGTGTTCACCGACGAGGCCGAGCTCGACGACTACCAGGCGCGCCGCGAGGCCGAGCGCTGCGCGATCGATCCGATGGTGATGCTCGACGCCCTCGGGCGGATCGAGATCGAGAAGCTGCGCGACGACTGGCAGGCCGCCCACGAAGCCTCGCCGCCGTCGCTGGGCGCGTTCCACGATGCGCTGCTCGCCCACGGCACGCCGCCGGTGACGATCCTGCGCAAGATCCTTCTGCCGGGAGATTCGGGAAGCCCGCTCTGACGAGCGGCGCCGAGAGGTGTTAGCGGGCGGCGACGCGGCGCGACGGCAATTCGTGATCGCCTTCGCCGTGGAAATAGTCGCTCAGCACTTCGGCGGCGACCTGGTGCGCGTGCTTGTGCCACGACATTCCATTTCCGAGCAGCACCGCCACCGCCACCTCGGGCCGCTCGGCGGGCGCGAAGCCGACGAACCAGGAGTAGGCCAAAAACGGCCCCTCTTTGCGATCGAGCGATCCGGTCTTGCCGGCCACCTGAACGCCGGGCAAAACCGGCCGGCCCTTGCGATCGTGAAAGCCGTGGCGCGCGGTGCCGAACTCGGTGGTGCCGATCATCATGTGCCCGACGGTGCGCGCGACCTCTTCGGGAAGCACCCGCCGCGCCGCGGCGACGTGCGGCTCGATCACCTCGCCGTCCCGCGCGATCACCCGATCGACGAGGTGCAAGGTCGGCGTCACTCCGCCGCGCGCGATGGTTGCCGCCAGCCACGCGCCGTGCAAAGGCGAGAGCGTCGTTTGCCAGAACCCCGCCGCCACCCGCGCGAACGGCAGCCCGCGGCCGCGCGGCACCTCGGCCGAGGACGGCGTGACCGGCAGCGCGAACGGCAGCGCCTCGCCGAAGCCGAGCGCGTGCGCGGTCCGCTCGAGGATCGCGCCGGTCAGATGATCGTTGGCGAGCCGCGCGATGATCGCGTTCTGCGATTTGGCGAGGCCATAGGCGAAGGTGTTGCAGCTCCGATCCCAGCGCGCGTTCGAGGTGAGGTTCGACGCCTCGACCGAGTGAACGCCGTCGTGATAGCAGACCCGCGCGTCGGCCGGCACGCCGCGCTCGACCAGCGCCGAGGAGGTGACCAGCTTGAACACCGACGCCGCCGGCGCCCACGGCTTGAGCGCGAGCGCGACCTCATTTTTCCCCGGCGCCTGCGCGTCGCGGCCGGCGATCGCGAGCACGCGGCCATCGTCGACGGAGATCACCACCGCGGCGGCGAGCGGCGAGGGCGAGCCGTCGAGCGCGCGCTCCACCGCGTGCTGCATCACCGGATCGAGCGTGAGCTCGACGCGGCTGCCGTCGTGAAGCACCGCCAGGTAACCGCCGCGATCTTCGCGCACGCGGTTCCACGACAGCTGGCTCTTCCAGCGCGGCTCGGGCGGCCGCGGCAGCGCCGACGAGAGCGACGCGTCGCCGGGATGAACGACACTATTAATGAGCGCGGCGGGCGCGGCCTCGGCCAGGCGTCCTCCGCGGGCCAGATGGACGATCGCGAAGAGGCCGAAGGTGGCGAGACAGAGCGCAGAGGCGAGGCGGCGACCGTTCTTGAGTTCCCTAATCATATCGACCTCTTGGCTGGCTTGTCACCAATGGTACGACATGTAGGTTTTTGTAGCAAAAATTTAGATCGAGTGGTTTCTCCGGCCGCGATTTGATCTAAAATGGAGGGCCCATGACCAACGTGCGGTCGAAGACCGTCGTCACGGTGATCTCCAAGATCTCGGAGCGCCCTGTCGGCAAGGATGCTTGCCTGGTGGTCATCTACGGCCTCGAGCTCGGCCGCAAGTTCAACCTCGAGACCGCCAACGTGATCATCGGCCGCTCGTCGAAGTCCGAGATCCAGATCGATCAAGAGTCGGTGTCGCGCAACCACGCCAAGATCATCAACACCGGCAAGTCGATCATCTTGCGCGATCTCGGATCGACCAACGGCACCTACGTCAACGATCAGCTCATCGACGAGTACGTGCTGCGTGACGGCGACTTCATCAAGATCGGCCGCACCATCTTCAAGTTCCTCTCCGGCGGCAACATCGAGAACGCCTATCACGAGGAGATCTACCGGCTCACCACCGTCGACGGGCTGACCCAGATCTTCAACCGCCGCTACTTCCTCGAGCAGCTCGACCGCGAGGTCTCGCGCGCCAAGCGCTATCGCCGCGAGCTCTCGCTCATCCTCTTCGACATCGATCACTTCAAGCAGATCAACGACAGCTTCGGCCACCTCGCCGGCGACTACGTGCTCAAGCAGCTCGCGACGGTGGTCAAGGGCAAGATCCGGCGCGAGGACATCCTCGCGCGCTACGGCGGCGAAGAGTTCGCGATCGTGCTGCCCGAGATCGACGCGCAGAGCGCCACCGCGTTCGCCGAGAAGGTGCGCAAGATCGTCGAGAAGGCGCCGTTCAAGTTCGAGGACACCAAGATCGCGGTCACCGTCTCGGTCGGGGTCGGCACCTGCCTCGACGCCGACGACGCCCCCGCCCTCATCAAACGCGCCGACGAAAAACTCTACGAAGCCAAAGGCGCCGGCCGCAACTGCACCCGGACCTGATCGCCCGGAGATGCGGCCGTGCTACGGGCGGCCGCCGGGGATGACTTTGAAGTTCCGTCGCATTCTTTCGCGGCGGAGCGGCTCGAGGCCGGCTTTGAGCAGGCTCGAGTCGGGGCAGCGCTTGAGGCCCGTTTCGAAGGTGGCCATCGCCTCGTCGGCGCGATCGAGCGCGTCGAGGATCGCGGCCTTTTCGTAATAGAGATCTTCGAGCAGCCAGTCGTCGGTCTGCGCCATGTGGCGGAAGGCGCGCTCGACCGCCTTGAGCGCGTCGGGATAGCGCTCGAGATCCGCGAGCACCGCGGCGCGAACGTAGTGCGCCTCGGCCGAGCGCGGCGCGCGACGCACCGCCATCTCCGCCGCCGCCAGCGCCGCCGGATCGTCGTCGAGCGACGACAAGATCTGCGACTTCAGGATCCACGCTTCGGGCTCGACGGGCCGCGCCTTGAGCGCGCGGTTGACGTGCTCGTTGGCCTCCCACAAATCGCCGGCGCCCTCGTAACCGCCCAGCAGCGCGCGGGCCATCTCCATGCAGTCGTCGAACTCGTCGTGCCGCATCTGCCGCATCAGCGTACCACGGAACGCAACCGCACGCCGTCGCGCGCGGAACGTGCTATCGATCCGAACGATGAGCTTGCAACGATCGATCTCGAGCGTGATCGCGATCTCACTTCTGTTCGCCGCCGGCGCCGCGCGCGCCGAGCCGCACATGATCACGCGCGACACCACCGCGATGGGCACGCTGGTCCGGATCTCGATCTGGTCCGATGACGACGAGGGCGCGCTCCGGGCGATCGACGCCGGCTTCGACGAGATCCGCCGCATCGAGGGACTGATGACCACCTGGCGTCCCGACAGCGACGTCTCGCGCGTCAACGCGCAGGCGGGCATCGCGCCGGTCAAAGTATCCGACGAGACGCTGGAAGTGATCGAGATGGCGCAGCGCTCGTCTCAGATGTCGCACGGCGCGTTCGACATCAGCTTCTACGTGATGCACGGCCTGTGGAAGTTCGACGAAGATCTGGAGAAGAAGGTTCCGACCAAGGCCGAGATCGGCAAGCTGCGTCCGCTCATCGACTACCGGAAGATCATCGTCGACCCCAAGGCGAAGACGGTCTTTCTCGAGAAGAAGGGGATGAAGATCGGACTCGGCGGGATCGCCAAAGGCTACGCGGTCGATCGCGCGGTGGCGATCCTGCGGCGCGACGGATTTCCCAACGCGATCGTTCAGGCCGGCGGCGATCTGATGTGCGCGGGCTCGAAGGGCGGGCGGCCGTGGACCACCGGCATCCGCGATCCGCGCGGTCCGCGCAACGACTCGTTCGCGGTGATGTGGCTCGAGAACCACGCCTTCTCCACCGCCGGCGACTACGAGCGCTACTTCTTTCTCGACGGCAAACGCTATCACCACATCATCGATCCGCAGACCGGCTATCCCGCCACCCGCTCGCGCTCGGTGACCATCTACGCGCCGAACGCATTTTTAGCCGACGCGATCGACGACGCGGTCTTCATCCTCGGCTGGAAAAAAGGCATCGAGATGATCGACGCCATCCCCGACGCCGGCGCAGTGGTCGTCGACTCCGAAGGCCAGGTCCACATCTCCAAGCGCGTCCAAGGCCGGGTGAAGATCATCCACCCGCCCACCAACGCGCCGTAGCGGGTTCTCAGCCGAAGAGGACCGATTTGCGGGTGCGGAGCAGGTCGTCGATCATCGATTGAATGCGGTTACGGACCTGCTCGGCGAGCTTGTTGACGAGGATGCGATCGCCGGCGCCCTCGGCGCCGTATTCGGCGTTGTAGTAGAGCGGCTCGCCGAAGGCGATGAACCACTTGGTCGGCAGCGGCAAGAGGCCGATCGGCCCGAGCGCGGGGAAGGTCGGCGTGATCGGCAGATAGGGAATGCCCACCGACTTCGCCAGCCAGGTGATCTTGGTGAGCATCGGGTGGATCTCTTCGGCGCCCACCACCGCGGTCGGGATGATCGGCGCGTCGCACTTGAGCGCGAGCTTGATGAAGCCACCGCGCCCGAACCGCTGGAGCTGATAGCGCTCGCGGTAGAGCTTGCCGATTCCCTTGATGCCCTCGGGAAAGACCGCGACGAGCTGATCCTGCTCGAGCAGTCGCTCGGCGTTCTCCGGACAGGCGCGCACGCCGCCGATGCGGTTCATCAGCGTGCCGAGATAGGGAAAGTGAAAAACGAAGTCTTCGACGAGCGGGCGCACGTCGCGCGCGGCCGAGTGCTCGTGCTTGACCGCGTGCATGATCATCGCGCCGTCGTACGGCAGCGTGCCCGAGTGGTTGGCGACGATCAGCGCGCGTCCGTCGTCGGGAATGTGGCCCATCCCGCGCGCGCTCACCCGAAAATACGACTTATAAAGGAACTCGAGCAGCGGCTCGATCCGCGACGCGACCTGCGGATCGCGCCCGAACTCGTCGACCACGTCGGAGCGATCGCGCATCGCGAGCGCGCGCCAACGCTTCCACACCATCTCGAGCGGCATGCGCTGCCGCTCGCCCGAGTGCTCGCCCGCATGCGCCGGCAAGATCCGATCGCGCACGCTTCGTTCGAGCTGCTTCACCTCGTCGACGAGGCCGGTGTGCTGCGCCGCCGGGGGATGATCAATGGAGGGCCCGTACTCGGTCGGGGTCGCAATTTCCGGCGTTGGCTTTGGGCGAGGCGCGCCCGCGCCCCGCGCTTTGCGCGCCGGCGGGATCTCGGCCGCGGGCTCCGCCGCGGTTGCGCCCGCGTTCTCCGGCTCCTCTTTGCGCAGCGACGCGGGGGGAGCCGGGGGCGGCGCTTCGTTGGGATTCGCGCCAGTCCCGAACGGATCGTCGCCGAGGATCTGCTTGCCAGCCATCACACGCCTCCTTCCACCACCTCTGCCGCGTCGAGCCCACTCGCCGACTCCACCTTGGCCGGCAGCCCGAGAAAGTCTTCGATGATCGCCTTCACGTCGTAGCGCGGCTGAAATCCCATCACCCGGCGCGCCTTGTCGCCGTCGGCGACGCAGAGGAAGCGCAGAAAATCGAGAAAGTTGGGCGGCGAGTCGAACACCTGCGTCGCCCACAGCGCCTGCGAGAGCGGAAAGGCCAAAAAGTGCGGCATCGGCAGCGGCAGCTTGCCCATCATCGCCAAGATGGTGGAGTAGGGCAGAACGCCGTCGCCGACGATGTTGAAGTCGCCCGGATGATCGCCGGTCACCGCGAGCACGAACGCGTCGACCACGTCGCGCTCGTGGACGAACTGCATGAGCGGGTCGTAGCCCATGAGCGTCGGCGCCATCGCCCGGGAAAAAAAGCGCGTCGCGAAATTGCGGATGGTCGGCCCGAGCGTCGCCGCGGTCCTGAGCACGGTGACGATGCTGTCGGGGTTCTCGTGGCGGAAGCGCCGCACCTGCCGCTCGGCCTCGACCTTGTCCCGCACGAACCGCGACTTCGACTTGTCGCCGCGCAGCTCGTGCTCCTCGACGAGGAAGTTGGGGTTGAGCGGGTGCGCGCCGTAGACCACCGTCTGCGACCAGACCACCAGCTTGCGCACCTGACACTCGGCGCAGGCGTTGAGCACGTGCATGGTGCCGATCGACTCGAGCTCGTGCGCCCAGGAGGTGGCGTGCGTCGGCGACGAGAGATACGCCGCGTGCACCACCGTGTCGACGCCCTCGCGCCGCCAGATCGCCGCCAGCTCGGCGTCGGCGGTCGGCAGCGTGAGATCGACCTTGTGAAACTGGGTCTTGTTCATCGGGAAGGTCGGCTTGCGCACGTCGACCGCCAGCACTTTGTAGAAGCGGCGGTCGCGCTCGAGCCGCTTGATCAGCTCGGCGCCGATGAAGCTGTAGGCGCCGGTGATCGCCACCACCCGTTGCTCGGGATCGAAGGCCGGCCTCGGCACGAGCGCCTTCTTCTTGGGCGCGCGCGCCGCTTTTTTCTTGGGCGCTGACATGTGCGCCGTAAGGTAGTGCAAACATCCTCCCGCGTAAATGGGGAGGTGTGGTAATCCAGACGTCGCTGATGAGCCCGCCGCGGATCCGCGTTCTTCCGTCCGAGCTCGCCGATCAGATCGCCGCCGGCGAGGTGGTCGAGCGGCCGGCCTCGGTGGTCAAGGAGCTGGCCGAAAACGCGCTCGATGCCGGCGCGCGGAAGGTAGAGATCGCGATCGAAGGCGGCGGCCTCTCGCTCATCCAGGTGAGCGACGACGGCTCGGGCATGAGCCCCGAGGAGGCGCACCTCGCGCTGCGCCGCCACGCCACCTCCAAGCTGCGCGCGCTCGACGATCTGTTCAGCCTCTCGACCATGGGTTTTCGCGGCGAGGCGCTGCCCTCGATCGCGGCGGTCTCGCGCCTGTCGCTCACCACCCGCGCGGCCGACGCCGAAGCGGGCGAGGGCGCCTATCGCCTCGAGGTGGCCGCGGGCATCGCGGGTGAGGCGCGCCAGACCGGCGCTCCGAACGGCACCACCCTCGAGGTGCGCGAGCGGTTCGCCAACGTTCCGGCGCGGCTCAAGTTCATGAAGGCCGAGGCGACCGAGTCGGCGCACGTGACCGAGACCGTGCTCCGCCTCGCGCTCGCCCATCCGCAGATCCATTTCAAGCTGCGCTCGCAAGGACGGCAGGTGCTCGATCTTCCGCCGCACGGAAGCGGGCTCGAGCGGGCGCGGGTGGCGCTCGGCCGCGGCAGCCGCACGCCGGTCGCGCTGCACCTCGCCTGCGGCGAAGAGGCGGGCGTGCACGTCGAAGCCTATCTCGGCTCGCCCGCCGAGAGCGCGGGCACCTCGCGCGGCACCTATCCGTTCGTCAACCGCCGCTTCGTGCGCGACCGCGGTCTCTTGCAGGCGATCGTGATGGGCTATCACGAGCTCCTCGATCGCGGCCGCTATCCGCTCGCGGTGGTGCACCTGACCGTGCCCGGCGCCGCGGTCGACGTGAACGTCCATCCGCAAAAGCTCGAGGTCCGCTTCGCCCGCCCGCAAGAGGTCTACGCGGCCGTGCGCCACGCGATCGCCCAGTCGGTCGCCAAGGCGCCGTGGCTGTCCGAAGGTCCGGGCGCCGCGCTGACCGTCTACTCGCTGCCGCCCGCCTCGCGCGGTCCGTTCGCGGGAAACAGCGCGAGCCGCGCCCGCGACGGCGGCGAGCCCGTCTACGGTTACGCCGAGCGCAGCCGCCGCGCCGCCGAAGCGCTCAAGCTGTTCGCGCCGCCTCTCACCCCGACCCTCCCCGGTTTTTATGCAGATGCATCAAATTCCGCCGCACAAAATGATGCGATCGCATCAAATCCTCCGCCCGACCAGGACGGCCGCGAGGCCGATCGCTTTTTCTCCTCACTGGTCTATCTCGGCCAGCTCGATCGCACCTCCCTCGTGTGCGAAGCCCCGGGCGAGCTGGTCCTGATCGATCAGCACGCCGCCCACGAGCGGGTCGCGTTTCAGCGGCTGCGCGAGGCGCACGGAAAGCGGCAGGTGCGCGCCCAGCGGCTGCTTTTGCCCGCGCCTCTTCAGCTCGACGAATCGCTCACCGCCGCCGCGCTCGAGCACGCCGCGCTCCTCGCCGAGCTCGGTTTCGAGATCGCCCCCGCGCCCGGCGGCCTCGTGGTCCAAGCGATGCCCGAGTCGCTCGCCCAGGCCGAGCCCGCCGAGGTCCTCGTCGAGGTGCTCGACGAGCTGCGCGCCCGCGCCGCCACCGCGATCGTCTCCGATCACCTCGACCACCTGCTCGCCACCATGGCCTGCCATTCAGTGGTGCGCGCCGGCGACGTCCTCTCCGCCCCCGAAGTGCGCGCGCTTCTCCAATCGATGGACGGCATCGACTACCGCGCCCACTGCCCCCACGGCCGCCCGGTCCTGCTCCGCCTCTCCATCGGCGAAAGCGAACGCCGCTTCGGCCGCACGTAGCGTCTCTCTGGCCGGATCCTGATCTGTTCGCCGGCGCTGCGCTCGATCGAGCGCGCGGTGGGGCGAATCGGAGTGGCCTGGCGGGGGACGTGGCCGCTACGCCGTGCTCGCCGGCAAGCCGGCTGCGCGCGGCACGTCCGGCCACTCGACTGCGGGCCTTCAGCGAGGCTGCGGACGACCTCCGCCTCGCAGCGGCTCCTCGACGCCCCCGCCAGACCACTCCGATTCGCCGGCGTTCCGGTCGTGGATCGGCGTTCTACGAGTGGCCCTTTTGATTTGAGGTTCATCGAAGCCGCTATTCAACCGCGGACAACGAGGAACACCGAGCCCACAAAATGACCGCGAGCCGCCGTGTCGTTAACGCTTCTTGTATGCCGCCCTCGAATCTAACCCTGACGCCGCGCTATACGACGCCCAACTTCGTCGATCCGGTTCTGCTCTACCAGGGTCGCATTCGCGTTCGCCAAGATGGCAACATCGTCGAGCGTCAGGGGCGCATTCAGTTGGTGCGTTCGCCGTATGCGTCGGTGCGCTTCAGCATCGACCTGGAGCCGATGGACGCGTTCTTGCTCTCCTCGGACACTGCCATCGCCATTGATGCATCGGGCCCCTTCTTCCAGGTCGTCGCAGCAAACTCAGGTCGAACCTTCGACTGTGTTCTCGATGAGGCGATGGA
>JANWLJ010000183.1 GCA_025450955.1 Polyangium sp. (in: bacteria)
AAGAGCTCGGCGTCACCGAAGCGCGCGCTGGTCAGAGCGGCTCGGCGGCCCTGTCGCGCCTCCGCGAATCACTCGGCGCCCTGCGCGCCTAGCCCCACACCCTTCGAGAAGGAGAGAGACCATGCCCAAGGAAGATCGCATAAACGACCGCGCTGCCCTCGAGGTCGAGGTGAGCATGAACAGCGAGCACAACTTCTACACCGGGATCACCCGCGACATCAGCGCCGGCGGCGTGTTCGTCGCCACCTACGATCCGCCGCCGCCCGGCACCGTCATCGAGCTCGCGCTCTCGCTGCCCGGCGTGCCGGAGCGCTTTCGCATCACCGGCGTCGTGCGCTGGACCCGCGAGCTCCGCGCGAGCTGCGACGGCTGCCCGCCCGGCAGCGGCATCGAATGGTTCAACATCTCCGAGAGCGCGCTGCTCGCGATCGAGCGCTTCGTCGGCCGCCGCGACTCGCTCTTCTACGACGTCGCCTGAAATTCCCCGCTCGCCCTCCTTCCTCTCCATCCTCTTTCTCCGCCCCACTCCTTTTCGGTTCATCGTTCGTCTCATCGTTGGTCTCTCATTTTCGCGCGGGGTCGCCCACGGATCGTTCAGCACCCCGACGGGCGGCGGCGCCGTGCCGCCAGCCCCAGGAGGCCGAACAGGATCATCATCACCAGCGCGCCGCTCGAGCCCGAGCTCGCGGGCGAAAACGAGCAGCCGCCCGCCGCGCCCATCGACTGCATCGCCTCGATCGCGGTGAGGCCGGCGCGATCGTCGTCGTCGAGGTTGCACTGGTGGGCATCGCCGGGCGCGGTGCCCGAGTGCATCGAGGCCTGCGGATCGAGGCTGTGGCCGAGCCCGATGAGGTGCCCGAGCTCGTGGGTGAGCACCGCCTGCAGATCGTAGCGGCCCCGATCTCCGTCGACGGAGAAGTGATGATCCCGCTCGTTCACCTCGATCACCGCCGAGGTGATCTGCCCGCTCACCTGATGCGCGTAGAGCTGGGTGTAGGCGAGCAGGTTCGCCTGATAGGGCCAGTCGTCCTGGTGAAAGCGGACGAGCACGATCGTGTCCGGGCGCGCGTCCGCTTCCGCCGGCGAGAGCGTGAGCTTGCCGCCGGCCGCGTCGGTCCAGGTCGCGAGCGCGGCGTCGAGCGCCTGCGCCGCGTCGGCCGAGGACACCGACGCGCTCGGCATCGTCGGATCGAGCCCGACCGAGAGCGCGCTCGTGTCCCAGTGGACCATCGCCCCGTCGCTGGTCCCCACCAGCACGTAGCCGAACGCGGGTGAGGAGGCGAGCGCGAGCGCGAAGAAGGGCAGAGCCACCGTCGACGTTTTCATGGGCACCTCGCCCACGACATCGACGCGGCGAAGAAATGCTTGAGCGGGCTCAAGTCGCGCGCGCCGTCGCCGAATCAGGGATCGGAGGTGCGAAGATGATCCGGTCTCTCTCGCTGGTGACGCTGATCGGTCTTGCAAGCGGCTGCGCCGGCGTCCACCTGGTGGTGCGCGACCCGGGCCCGATCGACGCGGTCGCGGTCGCGCCGATCTCCTTCAACTACAAGGTGACGCCGGTGGTCGCCTACGAGAAGGCGAACGACATCGTCGAGAGCATCCGCGAGGCGGGGCGCCTGGCGGTCGATCCCGCCGATCCAATCGTCGAGCCGCTCCGGGTCGCGACCCTCTACGCGACGGTGAACCGGATGCGGGTCCACGAGTCGGTCGGGTTCGGCCTCGCGGGCGGGATCAGCGCGGCGCGCTCGGCGGTGCGCTTCGACTTCACCGCCTATCGCGTCCACATGGTCTTGCGCGAACGCGACCGCACTCTCGCCACCGCGTTCATCGAGGTCGACGAGGACTTCGACATCGTCGCCGCCGGCAATCCCGCCGATCGCACCCCCGGCCTCACGCTCGCGCTCCGCCAGCTCGCCGGCAAGCTGGCCGCCGCGGTGCCGCTCGAGCGTCGCGCGCTGCCGAGCGGGCTCGCCTTCCTCGACACCCATCACCGGCTGTTTCGCCAGATGAAAGACGGCGACGACGCCTCGCGCGAATACAGCACCTATCTTTATTTCTTTCCCGATCTCCCGCTCGGTTGGTTCTCCCGCATGACCGGCACCGGCGGCGACGGCGTGCTGCTCACCCGCACGCCCGCCGATTGGGCCGCGCGCGAGGCGTTCCCCGGCGATCTGTTGCGCGCCGTCGACGGACACCCGGTCCGCTCCGCCGCCGCCTGCGATCGTTATCTCTCGCGTCCCGGCCCGCACGATCTCGAGCTCGAGCGCGGCGGCCAGATCCTCCACTCGCTCATCGGTGATCCGTCGGGCGTCGAGCTCGGCCGCCTCACCGGCGCGCCGCACAACGGATAAGGAGGAGCTTATGCGTTCGCGCGTTCGCCTGGTCTCGCTCCTTTTCGCCGTCGCGCTCGGCGGCGCCTCGGCCCACGCCGCGGACAGTCGATCGTTCGATGTCGATCACCTGCAGCTCGCGATCTCGGGCAGCGACTTTCTCGCCACCGAAGGCGCGGGCCGGGTGCGGCCGTGGGGCTGGCGCGTCGGCGCCGCCTACCGCTTCGTCGATCTTCCGCTCGTCGAGGAGCTGGGCAAGAGCGAGGTCGCGCTGATCGCGTCGCGCTCGCTCCTCGAGGTGAGCGGCGCGATCCAGCTCGGCCGCTACGTCGGCTTGTCGGCGTCCTTGCCGGTGCTCCTCGACGCGACGGGATCGATGGTCGCGCCCGGCGCCGCGCTCGGCGATCTGCGCCTTCAGCCGCGCGTCGAGATCCTCTCGCGCCGGCGCTTCGGCCTGGCGGCGCTGTTCGGGCTGCGGCTGCCGACCGGCGCCACCGATCGCTTCCTCGGCGAAGGCGACGTGGTGTTCGAGCCGCGGCTCGCCACGGAGGGCTATCTAGGCCCGAACGGGATGGTGCGGCTCGGCGCCAACCTCGGCGTGCGCCTGCGCGACGCGCGCCAGCTCATGAACCTCACCATCGGCGACGAGCTGTTCGCGTCGCTGGCGCTCGACGTGGTGCCGCGCCCGTGGCTGGATGCGCTCGTCGAGCTGCAGGGCGCGAGCGCGATGTCGGGCGCGTTTGGTGAAGCGGCCGAGTCGCCGCTCGAAGCGCTCATCGGCGTGGGCGGCGGCGCGCGCGGGGTGCGGGTCCACGCCGCGGTCGGCTTCGGTCTCGTCTCCGGCTGGGGCGCGCCGCGGGTGCGCGCGCTCGTCACCGTCGAGTATCGCCGCCCGGAGAAGCTCGCCGCGGCGCGGCCGGTGATGCTGGCCAGGACCCCGCCGCGCCCGATCTTGCCGCCGCCCCTTCCGTCACTTCCCGACATCGACGATCAGGTGGCGCTGCCGGTGGTGCTCGAAGAGCCCGACGTCCAGTTCTCGCCCGGCCGGATCGAGCTCGCCCATCCGATCTTCTTCGACAAAGATCGCAAGCGGGTTCATCACCGCTTCTTCGACGAGCTTCGGCAGCTCGCCCGCGCTCTCGCGCGCCACACCGGAATTCGCCAGGTGTGGATCGAAGGGCACGCCGACGCGACCGGGCCCGCGCGCTGGAACCTGGCGCTCTCCCGTCGCCGCGCCGAGGCGGTCGCCCAATTTCTCATTCGCAGCGGCGTCGATCCCGCGCGGCTCCATCCGGTCGGTTTCGGCGAGGCGCGCCCGTTCATCGCCACGCCGCAAGGATTGCCCCAGCCGTTCAATCGCTGCGTCCATTTCTACACCGAGGGCAGCGATCAGCCTCCGGCTCCCCTCGAGGAGCCGCGCGTCGCCAGCCTGCACGAGGTGCGCCCATGAACCGGATCGCGATCCTGTTTTTCATCTCGGCCGCGCTCGGCCTCGGCTCGGCCTCGACCGCCTTCGCCTCGGCCTGCCAGGGCCAGCCGACCGGCGCGCCGTGCAGCGAGCCGGGCCTGGTCGGGGTGTGCCTGGATGGAACCTGCCGCACGATCTGTCAGGGCGACGACTGCTTTGCCGACGGCGGCACTCGGGTCCCGATCCCCGACGTCGCCAACTCCGACGCCGGGCCGGCCGCGGCCGAACCGCTCGACGGCGCCACCGTCGATGGCGACTCGCCGCTCGACGGCGCGCCGATCGATCGTGACCTGCTCGACGGTGGCGCCGACGACGCGCTCCCGGCTCGGTCCGCTTCTCCGTCGGTGACGCCGGCCGCGATCCCCGCCCCCGAAGCGCCGGGCCTGGTGACGCCGCGCGCCGATCCCGGCGATCCGTTGATTCCAGAGGTGCGCGGCAGCGGCTTCGACCAGGGTTGCGACTTCGCCCCCGGCGGTCCGGCCGAAGGCGGCCTGCTCGCGCTCATCGTCATCGCGCTCCTGCTCGCCTTCCGCGCCCACCTGACCGACTGACTCCCCGCTCCTCTCCGCGAGTGATATCCTGATCCCGCGGGACGGATATCGGGCTCACAGGGGCGGAGGAGCGCGCGCGCGGGATGGCGAGAATTCTCATCGTCGACGACGAAGCGATCAATCGTGAGCTGCTGCACGCCATGCTCGAGGGCGCCGGCCATCAGCTCCTCGACGCGGCGTTGGGCGCGCAGGCGATCGCGCTCGCCGAAAAGGAGCGCCCCGATCTGGTCCTGCTCGACGTGATGCTGCCCGACCTGAGCGGCTTCGAGGTCGCCGAGCGGCTCAAGGCGCAGTCGGCCGAGGAGTTCTTGCCGATCGTGCTCATCACCGCGCTCAGCGATCAGCCGTCGCGGCTGCGCGGCCTGCGCGCGGGCGCCGACGATTTTCTCTCGAAGCCAATCGATCGCCACGAGCTGATGCTCCGCCTCGGCAACCTGCTCGCGCTGCGCGCCAAGGAGGCGGCGCTCACCCAGCGCAACCTCGAGCTGGTCGAGCTGCAGCGATTTCGCGACGAGCTGTCGGCGATGATCGTCCACGATCTCAAAAACCCGCTCTCGGTGATGCTCGCCAACGTCGACTACGTGCTCGAGGGCGGCGAGCCGGGCGAAGCCGAGAAGCTCGACGCGCTCCGGGACTGCAAGACCGCCGGCAAGCGCGCGCTCCGGTTGCTCGCCAATCTCCTCGACGCCACCCGCCTCGAGGCGGGCCGCCTGAATCTCCGCCGCTGCCGCACCGAGGTCGCCGAGCTGCTCGACCCGCTTTTGCACCAGCGGGCGCACCTGGCCGAGTCGCGCGGCGTCACCCTGCACAGCGCGATCGCTCCCGAGAGCCGGCTCTACGCCGACGTCGAGCTGATCGGTCGGGTGGTGGAGAATGTGTTCGACAACGCGCTCCGGCACACGCCGCCGGGCGGCCGCATCGAGGTGCAGGCGTGGCCGCAGGCCGAGCAGCTCGAGCTGCGCATCGGCAACACCGGCCCGGCGATCCCGCTCGAGACGCGCGGCCTCATCTTTGAAAAATTCGGTCAGGCGGGCGCGGGCGCGGGGCGGATGAACCTCGGTCTCGGTCTCTATTTTTGTCGGTTGGCGACGGAAGCGCACGGCGGGCGGATCTGGGTCGAGGAGACGCGCGAGCTGCCGACCGTGTTCGGTCTGGAGCTGCCGTCATAGAGGCGGGGCGAATTCGAGAAGCGCGAATCAGAGCGGAAGGACGTAGAGCCCGGGACCGGCGATCGCCACCGACGAGGTGAAGATCACCCGGGCCCGAGCGGCGTCGAGTGCGATGTCGGGGTCGGCCTGGCTCGCGAGCAGCCGCGCCGGCGCGCCCAAGGCCGGGTCGACGACGTGGAGATCGGCGCGGGCGTGGATCTCGGACACCGCCGGAAACGCGAACCCGTCGTCGTAGACCACCTGGCCGAGCTGCGCCGCGAGCGCGATCCGCGATCCGGTTCCGAGCACCGTCGCCGCGCCGCCGCCGACCGGCCGGATCGCCAGAGTCCCGGTGTAATTCTGGGTCTCGATCCCGCTCACGTAGAGCGCGCGGAGGCTGTCGGTGGTGAAGGCGTCGCCGAAGACGCAGCCGTCGGCGTTCGGGTCGAGCAGGAGCGGGCTCTGCGAGCCGTCGGTGGCGACCACCTGAAGATCGGTGTAGCCGTCGTCGCCGGTCACCGTCTCGAACATCACCTGGCGCCCGTCGGGCGAGAGCTGATCGAACGACTCGACGCCGCTCGCCAGGGTGATCGCCGGAACCGATCCGCTCGCGTCGCGACGGCGCAGCGCTCCGTCGCTGGTCTGGTACACCGCCGCGCTGCCGTCGCCGAAGAGGGCGGCGGCGGCCACGTTGTCATCGAGCAGCCGCGACTCGCCGCCCGCCATTGGAATCAGCGAGAGCGCGCCGCTGCCGTCGAGGATCAGCACCTGGCTGCCCGCGTCGTCGACCGAGAACGGGCCGTTCGAATCGGACGAGATGGCCCGCGCAACGCCGGTGAAGTCGAACGCGGTCACGGTCGCGCTCTCGGAGCCCTCGGAGCAGGCGCCCAAGAACACGTGGTCGCCGGCGATGCCGAGCTGCGCGGTGCAGGTGGACTCGTCCCCGAGCGCGACGTCGCTCGACAGAGTGATGCGGGTCGCGAGATCGGCGCTCGCCAGGATCACATCGCCGTGAGTGCCGTCGGGAGCGACGCGATCGGTGAAGACGACGTGAGTGCCGTCGGCGCTCTCGCCGACCATCGGCAGCGCCGCCGCGGTGGCCGCCTGGCGCACGCCGCCCGACGGGCTCCAGATCCGGAGCGCGCCGGCCTGGCTCGCGGGATCGACGCTCTCCCAGGCGAACACCACATGCCGGCCGGGAACGATCAGCCCGCGGTCGAGCTGCTCCGAAATCTCGACGGGCGCGCCGCCCGCGAGCGGAACCGCGTCGAGCGTGCCCGCCGCGAGATCTTGATAGATCGCCCAATCGTCGGCGGTGGCCGCCACCACCCGCAGATTGCCGGCGACCAGCGGCGCGACGACGATCGAGGTGACCGCCGCGCTCTTCGGCCCGACCTGCGCGATCCCCGACGGCGACTTGGCGCCGCCCGCCGGCCCCGGCGCGACGACGCTCGGAGCCGCACCGTTGCCGACCGGACCGCAGCCGCACGCGGCGACCAGCGCAAACAGACAAACGCGTCGAAGATTGGCCATACCCCGTCATCGGCGCGGCCGCGGAGACCTTGAGGACGGAAATGCGCGACGCGATCAGAGGGTGGGGTCGGGGGTGGCGTTCGGAAGGATGGTCGCGCCGCCCGTCGAGGCGGGGCCGCGGCTGCGAAGATAGATGCGGCCCGCGCCGCCGCCGCCGCCGCCGCTGTTGTAGCAGTTGGTGTCGTCGAGCGAGTCGCTGCCGTTGGCCGTGGTGCTGCCGACGCCGCCGCGATCGGTGGTGACCTCGCTGCCGCCGGACTGCGCGTCCTTGCCGCCGGCGCCGGCGGTCGCCGCGGTGA
>JANWLJ010000184.1 GCA_025450955.1 Polyangium sp. (in: bacteria)
GCGTCCGCGCCGTGACACGAGAGACACTCGGTCGACGTATAGGCGAGATGATCGGCCGGAGCATCCTTCGTCGCCGCGCACGCCGGGTTGTAATCGCACGGCCAAAAACCGCCCGGCTCACAGACGAGCGCGGCGTCACCGGCGGCGTCGAAGGCGGCATCCGGGACGCTCGCATCCGGAACGCTCGCGTCCGCGACGCTCGCGTCCGCGCCTCCGTCGTGGCCGGGTCCAGAGCTCGGGGGAGAGCAGGCGGTGACGCACGCCAACAGCGCGACGACACCTGCCTCACGTTTCACTGGATCTGACTCTCGCAACACCCATTCGAGCAGGTCTGGCCCGTCGGACAGCTCTGACCGCTGCCACACTCTTGAATGCCCTGAGGGCACTGCAGGTAGTTCTGAATCTCGCCGCCGCCGAGCTCGTAGAGGTAGGTTCCGCTCGTCGCCCAGAAGTGGTTCAGCGCCCCGAAGCCCATGCCCTCCACCGGCGAGCTGGTGGTGTCGTTGTACTTGAAGAGGTTCACCTGGGTCCAACCTTGCGGGCCCTTCTGATACTGCGCGATGAAGTCCGAGGTCATGTCGCTCACGTAGACGTACTGCTCGCCGGTGCCCGGCGCGACGACGACTTCCATGCCGTCCATGTGGCTTCCGGCGAGGTTCGGGTACTCGAACTCGGCGACCCAGCTCATGGTCACCGGGTCGTACGAATAGATCCGGCGCACGGTGCTGCCCACATACCAGCGGCCATCCGCATCGCCGTGTCCCATGACCTGGACCGACAGATTCAGACTGGGCGGCACCAGCACGCTCACGGCGTCGGTGGCGAGCATGAACTCACTGATCTGGCCCATCGCGCCGAGCAGGTCCACCCGGTCCGCTTGCGCGTAGATCTCGGCGGCGGAGGCCGACCCGAGCGGAACCATGTCCGCGGCCTTGGTCCAGGTCTTCACCAACGTGAGCGTCCGCTGCTCGATGGGACCGGTGTTGGCCGGGTTGTCGGGGTGCTGGTTCGGCTCGAGCTTGCCGTCGCCGTCGGAATCGAGGAGCGTCACTTTGTATTGATCGAGGTTGGTCGAGCCGCGGTTGACATAGATGTAGTCGCCGTAGGAGTCGACGTCGTAGCCGCCGAGGAACGCGGAGCTGCCGGTCTGGAACACCGCGAACTGATAATAGGTGCCGGTTGGAGCCGTTCCGCCGGTTGGGGTCAGCGTCACGCACGTTCCGGTCTGCTCGTCGCACTTCTGGCCTGTCGTCGGGTCACAGGTGGTGCCGGTGGGGGTCCACCCCGAGGGCGGATTGCACTGTTCGATCGCATTGCCCGCGCAGTGAAAGTCACCCGCGTTGCACGAGGTGCGGCAGGCGCCGCTCGCGCAACCGAACTGGCAGGGCGTGACCTTCTGCCACAGTCCGTCTGAACCGCACGCCTGCACGTCGTCCGCTCCCAAGCACTGACCGCTGCCGGGGGGACAGACGCCGACGCACATGCCGGCGTTGCAGGCGTTGGGGCACTGCATGACGTCGATCCACTGACCGTCGCTCGAGCAGCTTTGGGCGACGTTGGCGCTGCAGCGCAGATCCCCGGACGAGCAGGCGGCGGAGCTCATATCCAAGGTGGGGCCGCCGTCGAAGGTGCCGCCCGGGGCGCCGTCCTGCCCGCCGGTGCTGTGGTTGCTGCACGCGGCGAAGCCGGCGAGCGCGAAGAGACCGACGACGGAGCAGGCCCAGCGAGACATGCAAGGTTTCACGGCATACGCCTCCAACGTTTATCGTCGCCCACGTCACTTCCGGCGTCAACTACTGAACGACGTCGGGAGCGAGGCGGGTCGGCTCGCGCGAAAGACGGGCGAGCGCGAACGAAGGAACGAGCGCGCGCGGCGGAATCTCGACGCCGGGCGCAACCAGGCCGAGCGTCGCGGCGAGGATTCCAATCACCCGCTCGGACGAGAGGCCGCGCTCGCGGAGCGCGCGGACGCCGATCGCGCCGTGGCGCTTTCCGAGGCGCGTGCCGTCGGGGCCGAGCACCAGCGGCACGTGGAAAAAACGCGGGGGCGAAAGGCCGAGCGCGCGATAGAGCAGGAGCTGGCGCGCGGTCGAGCCGAGGAGATCGTCGCCGCGCACCACGTCGGTGATCTCCATCTCCGCGTCGTCGACCACCACCGCGAGCTGGTAGGCGAAAATGCCGTCGGCGCGGCGGAGGACGAAGTCACCGACGGTGTCGTGCACCGAGTCGGCCTGCGCGCCGCACACGCCGTCGGTCCAGGCGAGCGTCTCCGGCTCGACGCGCAGCCGCACCGACGGCGCGCGGGTGGCTGTTCGCGCGGCGACCTCGCTCCTCGAGAGCGCGCGGCAGGTGCCGGGATAGCGCGGGCCGTCGTCGGCGGGACCGTGCGGCGCTTGCGAGGCGCGCTGCACCTCGGCGCGCGAGCAGAAGCAGAAGAAGGCGCGGCGCTCGTCGAGCAGGCGATCGAGCGCGGCCTGATAGCGCGCGCGCCGCTCCGATTGGCGATAGGGCGCAAACGGCCCGCCTCGATCCGGCCCTTCGTCCCAGGTTAGCCCGAGCCAGGCCAGATCCTCGAGGATGCGCGCCTCGGCGCCGGGGACGGTGCGCGGCCCGTCGAGATCTTCGACGCGCACCACGAACGCGCCGCCGCTTGCGCGCGCGGCCAGCCAGGCGCACAGCGCGGTGCGCGCTCCACCGAGATGCAGATCTCCCGTCGGAGAGGGGGCGAATCGCCCGCGATACATCAGACGTTGAAGCGGAAGTGCGCGGTGTCGCCGTCGCGCATCACGTACTCCTTGCCCTCGATGGCGAGCTTGGCGGCGGCGCGGCAGGCGGCCTCGGAGCCGAGCTTGACCAGATCTTCCCACCAGATGATCTCGGCCTTGATGAAGCCCTTTTCGAAGTCGGTGTGAATGACCCCGGCGGCCTGCGGCGCGCGCGTGCCCTTCGGGATGGTCCAGGCGCGCACCTCGGTCTCACCGGCGGTGAAGTAGGTGATGAGGCCGAGGAGATCGTAGCCGGTGCGCACCACTTTATGGAGGCCCGGCTCGTCGAGCCCCAGCGAGGCGAGAAACTCGGGCTGCTCGCTCTTGTCGAGCGTCGAGATCTCGGCCTCGGCGGCGGCGCTGATCACCACCACCGGCGCCTCCTCGGCGGCGGCCACCTTGCGCAGCGCTTCGACGTGAGGATCTTTTCCGGCGAACGCGCTCGCGAGCTGCGCCTCTGCGACGTTGGCGACGAAGAACACCTTCTTCGAGGTGAGCAGGTGCAGATCGCGGATGAGCTCGCGCTCCTCGTCCGAGAGCGGCTGCGCGCGCACCGGCTTGCCGTCGTTCAATCCGGCGGCGATCCGTTGGCAGAGGTCGAGCACCAACTTTTCGGTCTTGGCCTCGGGCCCCTTCATCGCTTTTTGCGCGCGCTGGATCCGCTTGTCGAGCGACTCGAGATCTTTGAGCCCGAGCTCGGTGTCGATGGTGGCGACGTCGGAGGCGGGATCGATCCGCCCCTCGACGTGGACCACGTTGCCGTCCTCGAAGCAGCGGACCACGTGCGCGATCGCGTCGACCTCGCGGATGTTGGCGAGGAACTGGTTGCCGAGCCCTTCGCCCTTGGAGGCGCCGCGCACCAGCCCGGCGATGTCGACGAACTGAAGCGTGGTCGGCACCACCTTCTTCGGCTTGATCACCCGCGCCAGCTCGTCGACGCGCCGATCGGCCACCGGCACCACGCCCACGTTCGGCTCGATGGTGCAGAAGGGATAGTTGGCGGCCTCGGCCTGCTGCGTCGCCGAGAGCGCGTTGAAGAGGGTGGACTTGCCGACGTTGGGAAGCCCGACGATGCCGCACGCGAAACCCATGTGCGCGATTCGTTACCACAGTCGCCTTTCGTTGACCACCGCCCGTAGCTCGATTACCGTCCCCAAAGCGGTCCGTGCCGCCGCGAGGAGGATGCCCGGGATGCCCGGAATCAAATCGGTCCTGCGTGTGACCCTGCTCGGCCTGGCGCTCGTCGCCTCCGCGTGCGCGCACAAGGCGTTGCCGCCTCCCGCTCCAGCCCCGCCGCCGCCTCCGCCGCCGCCGTCCGGCGATCTGCTGCGTTTGAAGGCGCAGCCCGGCGCGATCAGCCACGGGCAGGTCCACGTCACCGTCGAGACCGACGTCGCCGGGGCGCAGGGCGGCCACTCCGCGTCGCGGCACGTCGAGCTCGGGTTCGACTTCAGCGACGAAGAGAAGGTCCAGGCGGTCGCGCCCGACGGCACCCAGACGATCACCGCCGGGCTGCTCAACGCGGTGGGGCACGCCGGGCCGGGCGCCAGCCAGGAGACGGTCGACAACGTCGCGCTCGCGCTCGACGAGGTGAAGGTCCGTT
This sequence comes from Polyangium sp. (in: bacteria), assembly GCA_025450955.1. GTDB lineage: Bacteria > Myxococcota_A > Polyangia > Palsa-1104 > Palsa-1104 > JANWLJ01. Next base: position 4,369 of record JANWLJ010000184.1, read on the forward strand.
TTCAGCGCAGCCCGCGCGGCGAGGTCGACGCGCTGCAGATCTCCGGAGTGCGGCCGCCGCTCGAGGAGCAGACCGCGCGCACCATGCTGAACGCGCTCTATCTTGCGCAGCGCGGGCCGCTCCTCGACGACAAGCCGGTCCCGGTCGGCGGCACCTGGAAGATCTCGACCACCCTTCCGCCGTCGAGCGGCTTCACCGGCGTGGTCAGCTACCTCTACACCTACCTGCGCGACTCGAGCGGCGTCTCGATGATCGGCTGCGACGGCAGCGTCGACGGCAAAGGCGGCGGCGGCGGGACTGCGCAGCAGATGAAGGGCTCGAGCACCGCGTCGTTGCGCTTCGAGCGCGAGAGCGGAGACCTGCTCAGCTCGACCGCCGACGCGACGGTGCAGCTCAGCCAGATGGTGCCGGCGCAGCAGGCGATCAAGACCGGCGTGCGCCAGCATGTGCGCGCCGAGTGGCGGCGGGTGCAGGAGGACCACGACAAGCCGGGCAACTACGTGATCGTGCCGGGAGCCGAGGACGCGCCCGGCGCCCCGGCGAACAAGTAGAAGGAGACCGAGATGCCGACTGCGAATCGCCCCCCGAGGGACATCGACGCTCATCGCTTCTTCACCGAGTGGCTGCCGCGCGAGTTCGGCAGCGAGTTCGGGCCGGGCCGGCGCGCCGCGAGCGACATCACCGTCGCGGTGCACCTCGAGGGCGAAGGCGGCGGCCACTGGGTGCTCGACGTGCGCGGCAGCGTGCTCAGCGTGCGCGCGGCGGGGCAGCCCGGCCCCGATCCGGCGGTGACCATGCGGCAGAGCGTCGCCGACTGGCGCGCGGTCGCCCTCGGCGAAGAGGGCGCGATCGATCTGGCGCCGCCGCAGGCCTCGCCGCTCGACGTGCTGTTCGTCGATCCGGCGTCGCGGCAGGTGATGGCGGCGGTCAAGGGAACGGTGCGCTTCGAGGTGACCGGCTACAACGGCCGCACCTGGTGGATGCTGGTCAAGTTCGGGGCGCAGCCCGAGGCGAGCGATCCCGACGCCACCATCGGCGTCGACGCCGAGACCTACGCGCGGATGCTCGCCCGTCAGCTCGCGCCGCCCGAGGCCTACTTTTCGGGAAAGATCGCGCTCAAGGGCGACACCGCGCTGGCGATGCAGCTCGGCATGGCGCTCCTGCCGCGCTTCAC
>JANWLJ010000185.1 GCA_025450955.1 Polyangium sp. (in: bacteria)
GAACGCTCGCTTGTGATCACGCGCGAGAACGCCAATCGTGCCGGCTGTATCTTCCTGCTCGGCTTGGTCAAGAAGGTGCTGATCGCCGACCGGTTGGCGCTCTTCGTCGACCCGGTCTTCGCTCATCCCCGAGCCTTCGACAGCATGACCATTTGGGCAGCGGTCGTCGCTTATGCCCTCCAAATCTTCTGCGACTTTTCTGGATACACGGATATGGCGATTGCCCTCGCCAAGCTGTTCAATCTCGACCTCCCGCTGAACTTCAACCTTCCCTATCTCGCCAGCAGCGTGACCGATTTCTGGCGCCGCTGGCATATCTCGCTCTCCTCGTGGCTTCGCGACTATCTCTACATCTCCCTCGGCGGCAACCGGCGTGGACGCCTGCGCACGTACTGGAACCTGATGGTCACGATGGTCCTCGGGGGATTGTGGCACGGAGCGAGCTGGACGTTTGTCGCCTGGGGCGGGCTGCATGGTGTGGCGCTTGCGTTTCACAAGCTGATTGGCGTGCGGAAGCAGGAGCGCACCGGCTTCGACCGGGTCGTGGCCATCGTGGGGACCTTCCTGTTCGTCTGCGTGTCGTGGGTCTTCTTTCGAGCACAGACCTTCGCCGACGCTTGGGTGATCCTGCAGAAGATGGCCTGGCGCGGCTCCGTAGGGGTCCATTGGATCTACCAACCCTTCTGGCCGGCGGCGTTCGCCATGTTGATTTGGCATGTCCTACGCCGCGACACGAACGAGCACGGAGAGATTCCGCTGATGACCTTCGGCGGATGGCTGGTGATCTGGTCCGTGGTCTTCCTGTTGTGGTTCGCAGCTCCCCTGAAGACCCAGCCCTTCATCTACTTTCAATTTTGAGAGATGCCCCGTCGCGCCTGCCCAGACGTGATCGCCAACGATCAGCTCGTGCGATCGCGCGCACATGACGTGTGAACGGTGACATGGTAATAGACAACCAACCTGGAGCGAGGACCGAATCTCGATGCGTTATCTCATCACCGGCGGCGCGGGCTTCATTGGGTCTCACCTCTCCGAGGAGCTGCTCCGGCGCGGGCACGAGGTGTTCGTCGTCGACGATTTGTCGACGGGGAGCATCAACAACATCCGCCACCTGAAGACGCACGATCGGTTTCACTACACGGTCGATAGCTGCTCCAATGTTCAGCTGATGGCGGAGCTGGTCGACGGGGCGGACGTCATCTATCACCTGGCGGCGGCGGTGGGGGTGAAGCTGATCGTCGAGTCGCCGGTCCGGACCATCGAGACCAACATCCGGCTCACCGAGATCATGCTCAACCACGCCAACAAGAAGAAGCGGCCGATCTTCGTGGCGTCGACGAGCGAGGTCTATGGCAAGTCGACCGACTTCCCGTTTCGCGAGGACGGCGACCTGGTCATGGGCGCGACCCACAAGGGGCGCTGGTCGTACGCCTGCTCGAAGGCGATCGACGAGTTTTTGGCCATCGCCTACTGGAAAGAGAAGAAGCTGCCGACGGTGGTGGCGCGCCTGTTCAACACCGTCGGGCCGCGGCAGACCGGGCAGTACGGGATGGTGGTGCCGAACTTCGTCAAGCAGGCGCTCTCGGGCCAGCCGATCACCGTGTTCGGCGACGGCAAGCAGTCGCGCTGCTTCAGCCACGTCTCGGACGTGGTGCGCGCGCTCATCGGGCTGATGGAGAAGGAGAGCTCCTACGGGCAGGTCTTCAACATCGGCAACAACAACGAGATCACCATCGGCGATCTGGCGCGGCAGGTGCGCGAGATGTGCGGCTCCAAGTCGGAGATCGTCTTCATCCCCTACGAGAAGGCCTACGAAGAGGGCTTCGAGGACATGCCGCGGCGGGTGCCGGACCTGTCGAAGATCGGCGCCGCGATCGGTTGGAAGCCGACCATCGCGCTGCCGCAGATCCTGCGCGACGTGATCGACTTCTACCGCCGCGAAGCATGACGGAGCGGCCTACCCGAGCGGTGAGCCTGCTGCTGGTTTCGAGAGTCCAAGCGCGGATCGCAGTCGCTTGCCGGCTACGGTCACAGATCGGCCGTCTCACGGCTCGCATGCCACAGGGCCACAATCTTTAGCTCTTGAGCGCTGTGGTCGACCAGATAGAACAAAATGTATCGGGTCGTCGGTAGGAAAAGCCGCCGCAGTTCTCCCCCTTGATCCTCGTCGAGTCGGCCAATTTCGGGATTACCGGCGAGGAGCACCCGCGCCGCACGCAGCTCGTCGCGAAGCGCATTTGGCGAGCCAGTTCGGTAGGTGCGCCACCAGGTAAGCGCCACTGCGTACTCGCGCTTGGCCCGCTCGAGTAGCTTGACGCGATAGCGCTTCACTCAGCGGGGCGTCGAGATAGAATCGAGAGCATCTCATCCGAAATGCGTTCGGCATCAGCGAGCGCTTCATCGAAGTCGTGCGCTCCCTGGCCGCTTTTGGCCTGCTCCACTCGATCGCGGAGCTCGACCTGGAGATGAACAGGCAGCTCGGAGAGCCGCCACAGCTCGGCCGAGGGCTTCGCCGGCTTGCCTTTTCGAGGGCCGTGCGCCTTCTTCGGCTTGGACTTCGGCTTCATATTGGTCTGATTGTAGCTCTCGCAGAGGGGCATCGCCAAGCCCAGACCCAGGACTAGAAAGGCTCGCCGCCACCGTCACATGACTCGTGAACGTCGCTGTGATAAGAGACAACCAACGTGAGGCGAGGAACGGTGCTGAAATGCGATCTCTGATCACCCTCGACCAGCGTCGTCAAGCATAGCGGAGGCCGGCGGTGCGTGCGTACGCGGCAAGCTTCGGGATCGCGCTCGCTAGCTCGCTCGTCCTCACGCTCGCGGTGCGCGCGGGGGCGCGGCGCTTCGGGCTGGTCGCCAAGCCGCGCGCCGATCGCTGGCACAAAAAGCCGACCGCGCTCTATGGCGGCGTCGCGATCTTCGCCGCGTTTCTGGTCAGCTTTCTCGTCCATCGGCCGGCGCACGTGTCGGGCTCGACGCTGCTCATCGCCTGCGCGACCGGCATGTTTCTCGTCGGGCTGGTCGACGACGCGATTCAGCTCAAGCCCTACGCCAAGCTGGTCGGGCAGATCGTCTTCGCCACCGCGTTCACCACGTTCGGGATGCGGCTGCACTGGCTGCCGTCGCCGGTGCTCGACGAGGGCCTCACCATCTTCTGGCTGGTCGGGATCACCAACGCGGTGAACCTGCTCGACAGCCTCGACGGAGTGGCCGGCGGCGTGGCGGCGATCGCGGCCGGGTTCATGGTCTACTTCGCGCACGCGGCCGGGCAGGATTCGGTGGCGGCGATCTCGGCAGCGTTCTGCGGCGCGGTGGTCGGATTCCTGGTCTTCAACTTCAATCCCGCGTCGATCTTCATGGGCGACTGCGGCTCGCTGTTTCTCGGCTTCTATCTCGCCGGCGCCGCGCTGGTCAACGATCAGCGCGCGATGCGCCGCAACGTGGTCTCCATCCTCACCATCCCCGTTTTGTTGCTGCTCATCCCGATCATCGACACCTCGCTCGTCACCATCAGCCGCAAGCTCAACGGACGCGCGGTCTCGCAGGGCGGGCGCGATCACACCTCGCACCGGCTGGTCGCGCTCGGGCTGTCGGAGCGCGCGGCGGCGCTGACGATGTGGACGCTCGCGGCGCTCTCGGGCGGGGTGGCGGTGCTGGTGCGCAACCTGCCGTGGAACATCGCCGCGTTCGTGGTGCCGGCGTTCGCGCTCGCGCTGGTGTTCGGGATCGTCTTTCTCGGGCGGGTGCGGGTCTATGCGCCGGTGGCCGAGGCGAGCGAGGCTCAGGGCCGCGCGCTCATCCCGACCATCGCCGATTTTTCCTACAAGCGGCGGATCTTCGAGGTGCTCAACGACCTCGTGATCATCGTGCTCGCCTACTATGGCGCGTTCCTCTTGCGCTTCGACGGCAAGCTGGTCGCGCCGTTTTACGAAGGGTTCTTGGGGACGCTGCCGATCGTCACCATCACCCAGCTCGGCGCGTTTCTCACCCTCGGTCTTTATCGCGGTCTTTGGCGCTACACCTCGATGAGCGATCTCTCGACGCTGCTCAAGTCGGTGGGCGGCGGCTGGGTGGCGTCGGTGATCATCGTGACCTTCGCCTTTCGGCTCGATCACCTGTCGCGCGGGATGCTGGTGATGGACGGCGTGCTCCTCGCGGTCGGCGTCGCCGGCTCGCGCGTCGCGTTCCGGCTGTTGCGCACCTGGATCGCGCGCTTTCAGCCGAACCCGGAGGCGCGCCGCGTCCTCATCTACGGCGCCGGCGACGGCGGCGAGCTGCTCCTCCGCGAGCTGCAGAACAACCGCGAGCTCGGCCTCTATCCGGTCGGCTTCGTCGACGACGACCCGAGCAAGCACGGCCGCGTCATCCACGGCGTGCGGGTGCTCGGGCCGATCGATCGCTTGAACGAGCTGGTCGGCTCCGAGCGCGTCGACGAGGTGGTGATCTCGACGACCAAGCTCGGCGCGGTCCGCTCCGAGCAGCTCGCGCAAGCCTGCCAGCGCGCCGGGCTCAACTGCCGGCGAATGCGAATCGCGCTCGAGTAGGCGGGGAGCTTAGTTCGGCCAGTGGAGGATTACGCCGGCGTGACCGACGGCGTAGACGTCGTTGGCGCTGGTTCCCCAGACGGACTGGAGGATCTGAGCCGTGTTGCTCATTTGAGTCGTCCAGGCGCCGTTTCCCGTCGAGTGGAGGATGGCACCCTGGTCGCCGACGACATAGACGTTGTTGGCGGCGCTGCCCCAGATCGACAGCTTCTGCAGCATGTCGACCGACTCCGCGGTCCAGGTTCCGTTGCCAGTCGAGTGGAGAATGGTGCCCATGTCGCCGACCGCGTAGATGTCGTTCGGTCCGCTGCCCCACACGTGGTTCAGCCACTGGGTGGTCCCGCTGGTCTCGACAGTCCAGGCGCCACTGGCGCTTTTCTTGTGGAGGATCAGCCCCCCGTTTGCGCCGAAGTCGAAACCAACCGCATAGACGTCATTGGCGCTCGATCCCCAAACGCCGGACAGCGAGCCCGACACGGGCGTCGTCTGCCCGACCCAGCTCCCGTCGCCGATCGAGTGCAAGAGCGAGTCACCGACCACGTAGATGTCCGTCGCTCCGCTGCCCCACACTGCGGCGAGCGCGGGCGGCATTCCGCCCGGCGCAGGCGGGGGAATGGTCTGCGGGGTCCAGACGCCGTTGCCGGTCGAATGGAGGATGGTTCCCTTATCACCGACGGCGTAGATGTCGTTCGCGGCGCTTCCCCAGATCCCGAGGAGCGCGCCTGGAGGCACCGCATTCTGCGCAATCCACGATCCGCTGCCGTCGTTGTGGATGATTCCACCGAGCGGGCCGTTGAGCGTGGTGATGTAGAGATCGCTCGGCCCGCTGCCCCAGATTGAAACCAGGATATTCTGGGTGCCGCTCGGCTCGAGGGTCCACGCCGGCGGCGGGATGTCGGGCTGCGGGAGGAGGTCGGGCGGGGGCGGCTTCAGGTCTGGTTGACTGAGATCGACGGGCGACAGATCCGGCATCTTGAGATCGACGCCGCCGTCGGGAGAGCCGAGGTCGA
>JANWLJ010000186.1 GCA_025450955.1 Polyangium sp. (in: bacteria)
GGAGCGGCAGATAGACCAACACCGCAAGCCCGAGCGCGCCCGCCACGAAGACCCGCGCGATCGCGCGCGCAAGCGGCGCCTTCGGCCGGCGCGCGATCACGAACAAGAGCCCCGGCGCCACCACCGCGAGCGCGAGCAGGTGATGGTTGGTGAGGGCCAGCCCCGCCCACAGCGCGCCCATATAAAGGTGGCGGCGGTCGCCGGTCTCGTCGAAGCGCGCGAGCTCGAGCGCGCACGAGATCACCAAGAGCGCCGAGAGCGCGTAGACCTCGGGCCGGACCGCTTGAAACGCCGCCGCCCACGACAGCCCGAACAGCAGGCCCGCCGCCGCGCCGAGGAGCGCGTCCTCGCGCGGACGCGGCTCGCCCTCGGACAGTGCCCGCACCCGACGGGCGAGGTGCTCGCCGAGCCGGGCGGTCTGCGCCGCCGCGAGCGCGCCGCACAGCGCCTGGGCGAGACCGACCTTGAGCGCGATCGGACCGAGCGGCACCAGCGCGCAGGCGCGGCCGAGCAACGCCGCCAGCGGATGGCCCGGCGAGTGGGCGACCCCGAGCGTCCACGCCGCCGCCGCCAGCTCGCTCGAGTCGAGCCAATACATCGACGGCGCCAGCGCGGCGACGGTCGCGAAGAGCGTGAGGAGAAAGACGATCGCGGCCGTGGCTACTCGAGCTCGTTGTCGACGTACATGCCGCTGCCGCCCTGCACGCCCTCGAGCACGCCGGTGCAGCTCCGCTGAAACGTCGACGGGTTGCCGTCCCCGTCGAGATCGCCCTGCGCCTGCATGATCGCGAAGGCGTTGACGCCGGTGCCGTTCGCCGCGTTGATGAAGGAGTAGCTGTAGCGCATCGGATCGCGCACCGCGAAGTCGAGCGCGTTCCAGGCCGGGTCGTCGAAGTCGGTCGGCGCCGGCGCGTACTTGGTCGCCTTGGGCGGCGTGACCGGCGTCGGTCCGGCGGTCACCGGAAAGCGCTTGTTGGCGATCACACCGTTCATATCGGCGTGCTCACCAACGTAGTACGAGACCGCGCCGTCGTACATCCGGCGCAGGTTCATCCCCGCCTCGATGGTCTCCGATCGCCGCATGTACTTCACATACGAGGGAATCGCGACCGCGGCCAGGAGGCCGATGATCGCCACCACGATCATCAGCTCGATGAGCGTGAACCCGCGCTCTTTCCGCATGCGCTTATTGTAATACAAGATACGGCTCTGCAACAACCTGGATCAGCGGACCAGCACCGCGCGCCGCCCGGTCAGGTCCGACGCGGTGGCGCGCACGCGCGTCCCGTCGCTGAGCGTGAGCACGTGCAGCCCCTTTTGCGACTCGAGGTCGAACACCTGGCCTACGAGCTGGGTCTGGCGATCGCGGGTGAGCCCGTTCCAGCGCGGGTCGTCGATGCGCGCGTTCAGCGAACGTCCCTGGCGCCGCGCGTTCGTGAGCTTGATGAGCGGCGCCACGTCGGCCGTGTCGAACCCGCTCGACGGATCGCGGAAGCTGACATAGAGCGCGCCGGCCACCGCGAGCAGCGCCACCACGCTCAGGCCGAGCGCGAGCCCGCGTCGCGCGCCGGGATTTTTCCGGGCGGCGTGCGGCCGGGCGTAGCTCGGGGAAGCGGGCGGCGGCGGCTCATTTGGCGCCGGACGGGCGGCGGGCGCAGGCTTCTCTTCCGCCTGGGCCGCGGCCGCGAGCCGCTGCAGCTCGGCGAGCGTCTGCGCGAAGTCGTCCTTGCCGATCTGCAGCTCGTCGCGCAGCCGCACCTGCTCGCCGCGCGGCAGCGCCGAGAGCGCCTGCGGCACCCGCACCTGCACCCCGAGCTCCGCTTCGAACGCCTTGAAGACGAGCAGCGGCGGCGCCACCTCTTTCGCCGAGAGCCCGGGCTGCTGGCAAAGGATCTTCCACACCACCTCGAGATGAAACTCTCCCTCCCGCCAGATCTCGCTCGCGCCCGACGCGAGCACCGAGCGAATGGTCTGCGCGTCGACCACCGCGCACACCTTCGATCGCTCGAGGCACATCGTCAGCGCGTCGACGAGGACACGCCGCTTCGCGGCCACCCCCTCAGGTGACTCCATCTCGGCGGGGATTATCCCAGCTTGATGAAACCGAAGTCAATTACTGATAGATTGCCGGACGTGCCGAGCTCCGATTTGAGCGCGTTTCCGATCCTGGTGGTCGACGACGAGCCGGACAACCTCGACGCCTTCCGCTTCAACTTCAAACGGGTGTTTCAGGTCCACACCGCCGCCTCCGGCGACGAGGGGCTGAAGGTGCTGCGCGAGCACGAGGTGGCGGTGATCGTCACCGATCAGCGGATGCCGCGGATGACCGGCCTGCAATTTTTGAAGGAGGCGCGCGCGATCCGGCCCGAGGCGGTGCCGATCATCCTCACCGCCTTTACCGAGGTGGACGTGCTCATCGAGGCGATCAACCTCGGGCAGGTCTACCGCTACATCACCAAGCCGTGGGACGCCAAAGAGGTGAAGGGGATCCTCACCCAGGCGATCGAACGGCACCACTTGCGGCGCGAAAATCTGCGGCTCACCGAGCAGCTCGCCGAATATGCCGGCTATCTCTCGCAGGAGATGCACGGCGAGCTCAACTTCGGACAGATCATCGGCGACGCGCCGCCGCTCCGCGAGGTGCTGCAAAAAGTCGAGCAGGTGGCCTCGACCCACTCGACGGTGCTCCTGCGCGGCGAGACCGGCACCGGCAAGGAGCTGGTGGCGCACGCGATCCACATCAACTCGCCGCGCGAGCAGAAGCCGTTCGTGCGGGTCAACTGCGCCGCGCTCGCGCCGGGCGTGCTCGAGAGCGAGCTGTTCGGGCACGAGAAGGGCGCGTTCACCGGCGCGGTGGCCAGGCGGCCGGGCCGGTTCGAGCTGGCCGACGGCGGGACCCTGTTTCTCGACGAGTGCGGCGACATTCCGATGGAGGTGCAGGTCAAGCTCCTGCGCGTGCTTCAGGAGCGCGAGCTCGAGCGGGTGGGCGGCACCGAGACGGTGCGCGTCGACGTGCGGGTGGTCTCGGCGACCCACCGCGATCTCGAGGCGCTGATCGCCGAAGGGCGCTTTCGCGAAGATCTGTATTACCGCTTGAACGTCTTTCCGATCACCTTGCCGCCGCTCCGCGATCGGCTCGAAGATCTGCCGCGGCTGGTCGAGCACTTCGTCGCCAAGTTCAACCGGGTGACCGGCAAGACGGTGCGCGGCTTCGACCCGTCGGCGATTGTTGCGATGCAGCAATATTCCTGGCCGGGCAACGTGCGCGAGCTCGAGAACGTGGTCGAGCGGGCGATCATCATCAGCCGCGGCAGCGAGGTGACCGCCGCCGATCTCGACTTCGGCCGCCGCGCCCAGGTGCAGGGCGCCTCACCGACGCCGGTGCCGGCGGTGGCGCCCGCCGGCCGCCCGCTGCAAGCCCGGCTGCAAGAGCAGGAAAAAAACGAGATCGTCGCCGCCATCGAGCGCAACCAGGGCAACATCGCCGGCGCCGCGCGCGCGCTCGGGATCAACCGCTCGACGCTCTACTATCGTCTGCGCAAGCACGGGCTCGAGCATCTGCTCCCGACAAAGCCGAGCGACGAGCCGCCGCCCGCGAGCGTGCCCGGGGTGCCGCCGAGCACGGCGGAGGAGTAGCGATGCGGCTTCTGGTGGTGATGGATCCGCCCGAGTGCCTGAACCCGGCCACCGACACCACGCTGGTGATCGTCGAGGAGGCGCGCCGCCGCGGTCACGAGGTCGACTCCTGCACCGCGTCCGCGCTGTGGCTCGAAGGGCCCGAGGTGCGCGCCGGGGAGCGCGCGCTCGCCGAGTATCAGGCGGTGCTGATGCGCAGCGATCCGCCGTTCGATCTCGACTATTACTTCGCCACCCTGCTGCTCGAGCGCGCGCGGGAACGCACGCTGGTGGTCAACGATCCGCGCGGCCTGCGCGAAGCCAACGAGAAGCTCTACATCTTCAACTTCCCGCGCCTGATCGCGCCCACCCGGGTGACCCGCTCGCTCGATGCGCTCAAGGCTTTTTTGGCGCAAGAGGGCGGGCAGATGATCGTCAAGCCGCTCGACGCCTGCGGCGGCGCCGGGGTGTTCCACGTGCGCGCCGAGGACCGCAACACCAACGCGATCCTCGAGGCGGTGACCGGCTGCGGCAAGAAGCTGGTGATGGCGCAGCGCTATCTCGCCGAGGCGCGCGAAGGAGACAAGCGCATCCTGCTCCTCGACGGCGAGCCGCTCGGCGCGGTGTTGCGGGTGCCGCGGGCCGACGAGACGCGCGGCAACCTGCACGCCGGCGCGCGGGCCACCCAGACCGCGCTCACCCCGCGCGATCTCGAGATCTGCGCCGAGGTGGGCGCGCGCTGCAAAGCCGACGGGCTCTACTTCGTCGGCCTCGACGTGATCGGCGGCCACCTGACCGAGGTGAACGTGACCTCGCCGACCGGCGTGCGCGAGATCGATCGGTTGGAGGGCGTCCGGCTCGAGGCGCGGGTGGTCGACTGGCTCGAGCGGCGCATCGGCGTGTGACCGCGCCCGCCGACCGTCGCGTGAATATTCCGCGGCACCCATCGGAGCGGTGGTGTCCGCTCCTGTTTCTCGCCTTCGCGTTTTTGGCGGCGGCGACGGTGTTCGTCCATCCGCAGGCGCTCGCCGACAGCTACGACTGGCGCTACTTCGAGACCTGGGTCGAGGCGGGGCGCCGCTCGATCGTCTGGTTCGGGCAGTTCCCGCTGTGGAACCCGTGGACCTGCGGCGGCCAGGTCTATCTCGCCAATCCGCAGTCGATCGTCACCTCGCCGACGTTTGCGCTGCCGCTCCTGTTCGGCACCGCGCTCGGGCTCAAGCTGCAGCTCGTCGCCTATCTGTTCTTCGCCTTCGACGGCATGTATCGGCTCGCCCGAAGGGAGGGGCTCGAGCTGGCGGGCGCGCTCTTCGCGTCGGTGCTGTTCGGCTCAGGCGGCTGGCTCGCGCTTCATCTCGGCGAGGGCCACTGCACGTTTGCCGGCGCGGCGCTCTTTCCCTATCTCGTTCTCTTTCACCGCCGCGCGCTCGACGAGCGCGAGTGGCTGATCCCGCTCGGCGCGGTGGCGGCCTGGATCGTCGCGCTCGGCGGCACCTCGACGCCGCCGATGGCGATGGTGCTGCTCGCGACGGTGGCCAGCATCGACGCCTATCGTCGCCGCTCGCTTTCGCCCTATCTCAACCTGTTCGTCGCCGGCGTGGCGGCGGCGCTGATCGGCGCGGTGCGGCTGGTGCCGGCGCTTCAGTTCGTCTTCGATCACCCGCGCCACCTCTTCGAGACCGACGCCAATTCCATTATCGACATCATCCGCAACGCCTACGAGTGGCGCGGCGTCGA
>JANWLJ010000187.1 GCA_025450955.1 Polyangium sp. (in: bacteria)
CGGCCGGCGCTCGCTCCCGAGGCGCAGGTTGCGCTGACGCTGCACACGCTGTGCGGCCTGTCGACGATCGAGATCGCGCGCGCCTTGTTGCTCCCGGCCACCACGCTGGCGCAGCGGCTGGTGCGCGCCACGGCCAAGATCCGCGGCGCGGCGATTCCCTATCGGGTGCCGCCGCTGGCGGAGCTCCCCGAGCGGCTGGCCGAGGTGATGGCGGTGATCTACCTCGTGTTCAACGAGGGCTACGCGGCGGCCGAGGGCGAGGCGCTGGTGCGTCGCGAGCTGTGCGTCGAGGCGATTCGTCTCGCGCGCCTGCTCGGCACACTTTTACCGTCGCCGCCGCCGGAGGTCGATGGGCTTTTGGCGCTGCTGCTGCTCGTCGACTCCCGGCGCGCGGCGCGCGTCGACGGTGCGGGTGAGCTGGTGCTCTTGCCGGATCAAGATCGCGCCCGGTGGGATCGCGCCGAGATCGACGAGGGGCGGAGGCTGGTGCAGGCGGCGCTGCGCCGCGGGCCGCCGGGGAGCTACACCTTGGAGGCGGCGATCGCGGCGGTGCACGCCGACGCCGCGCGCGCGGAGGAGACCGACTGGCCGCAGATCGTCGGGCTCTACGAGCGGCTGTGCGCGCTGCACCCTTCGCCGGTGGTGGCGCTCAATCATGCGGTGGCGGTGGCGATGGCCGACGGACCCGCCGCGGCCCTGCCGCTCGTCGACGGGCTCGCGGCGCCGCTCGCCGACTATCACCTGTGGCACGCGACCCGCGCCGATCTGTTGCGCCGCCTCGGCCGAACCGCCGAGTCGCTCGCGGCCTATCGCCTGGCGCACGCGCTCGCGCAGAACGAAGCGGAGCGGCGCTTTCTAGAGCGCCGAATCGCCGCGCTCGACCCGACCGCTCAGCCGGAATGAGATCGGCTCAGGCGCGGAAGACGGCGCGCGGCATCGGCAGGATCTCGTAGCGCAGGCCGCGTTCGGCGCGGATGGCCGGATCGCCCGCCTCGAGCGCGCGGACCGCGGCCTCGTCGGGGACGCGCACCACGGCGACGGCCCAGCTTCCTTTGGGATCGGCCACCAGGCCGAAGACGATCGCGGTGCCCGCGTGCAGGTGCTCGGTCCAGTAGCCGACGTGCGCAGTCATGAACACCCGCTCCTCGGCGGTCATGTCGGCGACGAAGGTCGGCCGCGGCGGCAGGAGGCGCAGGAGAAAGAAGCGATCTGCGCCAGCCGCTGGCGCCGTCGAGAGATGTCGATCGAGCCAGCCGAGCACCAGCTCCCACCCTTCGCCGTGGGAGCGGCACGACTCCGGGCGCCCGGCCAGGCCTTCGTGGCGCACGGTGACGCGCGTGCCATCGCCCTCCGGCTCGAGGCGGTAGGTCACCGTCGACGGCTCACCCGGATCCCAGTCGGGCTTCCAGGTCATCACCAGCTTGCGCGGCGCATCGATCTCGAGAATCTTGCCTTCGACGGCGAACGGATGTCCGTCGGCGCCGCGGCCGCCCGCGCGCCAGTGGCCGCCGGGCCGAAGGTCGGCGGTCCACTCGGTGGTGCGATAGACCTCGTCGGCGCCCCACCAGCGGATGAGCTCCTCGGGCGTGGTGAGCGCGCGGAACACCCGCTCGGGCGACGCCCCGATGTCGACGGTGGCGAGGATGGTCCCCTCGGAGACGTCCGCGATCGCGCGCGCGGCGGGCTTCTTGTGGGCGGTGGTCATGTGTCCTCCAGGTAACGCTTTAAGTGGGCGAGGTTTTTCTGCCAGAACGATCGATAGCCTTCGATCCAGCCGGCCACGCGCTGCAGCGACGCCGGCTCGAGCTGGTAGAAACGTTCGCGCCCGAGCCGCTGCTCGGTGACCAGCCGCGCCTCGCGCAGCACCTTGAGGTGCTTTGAAATGGCTGGGCGGCTCTGTTCGAAATCGGCGGCCAGAGCGTTGACCGGCGCCGGACCGGCGCGCAGCCGATCGAGGATCGCTCGCCGGGTCGGATCGGCGATGGCGCGAAAGACATCGGCATCAGCGCGGGCGCGGTGCATTTGAGTAACCAATAGGTTTCGTATAAACCGGTTCGCGCTCGAGGTCAAGAGGGCGGTGCGGCGACGGAAAACTTGCGCAGCGGGGTTACGATCACCTCAGGGCCCAAGATGTGGGCCGCGAGCAAAGCGAGGATCTCATGACCTTCGACTTTCCCTGTCCGTGGTGCGGTGCCGATACCGAGGTGCGTGGGTCGCAGCAGGGCTCGTGGCGGTTTCGGATTCCGTGCGAGCTGTGCACGCGCGAGATGGTGGTGACGTGGGACGGCGGGCTCGCGATCGCGCGGGTGGCGCACGAGCCGCTGTCGCGCTCGGATGAAGCCACCGTCCGGGTCAAGATCGCCAAAACCGGCTGACCGTCGCGACCAAGCGGCGGTAACGGGTTCCCGAAACGCGAAACGCTGCTATATTGCCGGGCGGTTCGGCGAGCCGAGCAGAGCGAGGCGAGGTGCCTCCTCCGAGGCCGTGCCGAGGAGGATGCCCGTTCGATGCCCGAGAAAGTTCGGTACACCGTCGAGGCCGGCGTCGCTACGCTGACGCTCTCCGATCCGCCGGCCAACACCTACAGCTATGAGATGATGCAGGCGCTCGACGCGGCCATCTTGCGCGCGCGGATGGACGACGCGGTGCACGTGCTGGTGTTGCGCGGCGAGGGCGACAAGTTTTTTTGCGCCGGCGCCGACATCAAGATGCTCCAGAGCGCGACGCCGAGCTTCAAATACAACTTCTGCCTGCACGCCAACGAGACGCTGTGCCGGCTCGAGCAGACGCCCAAGCTGGTGATCGCCGCGCTCAACGGCCACTGCGTGGGCGGCGGGCTCGAGGTGGCGATGGCCGCCGACTTGCGGCTCGCCCGTCGGGGAAAGGGAAAGATCGGGCTGCCCGAGGTGACGCTCGGCGTTTTGCCCGGCACCGGCGGGACGCAGCGGCTGGCGCGTCTTTTGGGGCGGGCCAAGGCGATCGAGCTGATGGCGCTCGGCACCACGCTTTCCGCCGACGAGGCCAAGACGCTCGGCCTGGTGAGCGAGGTCTTCGACGAGGCCGAGTTCGACGCGCGGGCCTTCGAGTACGCGCGCAAGTTCGTCCCGCCCGGCCGCGCTTCGAGAGCGGTCGGCGCGATCATGCGCGCGGTGCAGAGCGGCATCGACGTCGGGCTTCAGAGCGGCCTCGCGCTCGAGCGCGAGCTGCAGCAGCAACTGTTCACCAGCGACGACGCCAAAGAGGGAATTCGCGCCTACGTCGAGAAGCGCAAGCCCGAATTTCAGGGTCGATAAACCGGCTTCGAGGACCAGAGAGCCAGAGAAAGATGGAGATGACCGAGATCCCGCTCAACCCGCGCCACCTGCGCGATCGATTTCAGGAATGGGTCGGCAAGAAGGTGATCGTCGGCCTCACCACCTTCCATTATTTGTGCGGCACCTGGAAGGCGTTCGACGGCTATCACGCGATCTTCGAGATCGGCGGCAAGGAGCAGCGCGTGCTCATGCACGAGATCGACAACGTCGCCCTCGCCTCCGAAGCGCAGGCCGAATACTTCAAGTAGCCGCGCTCAGCCGTGGCCGGCGAGCGCGACCATCGCCTTGGCGCACAGCGCTCCGATCACCCCCGCCGCCGGCAGGGTGATGATCCAGGCGATGAAGATGTTGAACGACAGGCCCCACTTGACCGCCGAGAGGCGCTGGGTGGCGCCGACGCCCATCACCGACGCGGTGATCACGTGGGTGGTCGAGACCGGAAAGCCGAGATGCGCGGTGCCGAGCAGCACCGCCGACGACGCGGTTTCGGCGGCGAACCCCTGCACCGGGGAGAGCTTGACCAGGCGCATTCCGAGGGTGCGGATGATCTTCTTGCCGCCGGCGTAGGTGCCGATGCCCATCGCGGTCGCCGAGGCCAGCTTGACCCAAAGCGGCACCGACAGCGTCGGTAGAAAGCCGCCGGTGACGAGCGCGAGGGTGATCACGCCCATCGTCTTCTGCGCGTCGTTCGATCCGTGGGAGAACGCCATCAGCGAGGCCGACGCGGTCTGCGCGACGCGAAAGCGGCGGTTGAGCTTGCCCGGATAGGCGTTCCGGAAGATCCACAAGAGCGCGAACATGATCGCGATCCCGCCGGCGAAGCCGATGAGCGGCGCCGCCACCGTCGGGATCAGCACCTTGTCGATGATCCCCTTCCACAAGACGTCGCCGGCGCCGCGGGTCGCGAGCACCGCGCCGGCCACGCCGCCAATCAAACAGTGCGACGAGCTGTTGGGGATCGCCCACCACCAGGTGAGCAGGTTCCAGGCGATCGCGCCGATCAGGCCGCCGAGGATCACCGGCGCGGTCACCGAGGTGGGCACCACGATTCCTTTGGCGAGCGTCGCCGCCACCGAGGTGGAGATCAGCGCGCCGACCACGTTGAGCACCGCGGCGCCGAACAGCGCCAGGTTGGGCGGCACCGCGCGCGTCGAGATCGCCGTCGCGACCGCGTTGGCCGCGTCGTGAAAGCCGTTGGTGTAATCGAAGATGAGCGCGATGACGACCACCGCGACCAGGGCCGAGCTCATTCGTTTTCGATCACCACGCCTTCGATCACGTTCGCCACGTCTTCACAGCGGTCGGTGGCGTCTTCGATGTTCTCGTAGATCTCCTTCCACTTGATCACCATCACCGGGTCGCGCTCCTCTTTGAACAGGCGCGCGGTGGCGAGCCGGAGGAGGGTGTCGCACTCGTTCTCGAGCCGGTTGATCTCGACGCAGGCGGCGCGGATGCGCTCCGGATCGCGCAGGTTGTGAAGCGCGTCGACGGTGGCCTTGACCGCTTCGGTCGACGCGACCAGCACCCGCGACATCTCCTTGGCCTCGGGCGTCGCCTCTTTGATCTCGTAGAGCCACAGCCGCTGCGAGGCGGCCTCGATGTAGTCGAGGATGTCGTCGAGCCGGCTGACGATGCGGTGAATGTCGCCGCGCTCGATCGGGGTGATGAACGACTTGTGCAGCATCTCGAGCGTCTGGTGCGCGACGGTGTCGGCGTCGTGCTCGACCTGCTTGATCTGCTGCGCCTTCTCCTCGACGTTGTGCAGATCGGCGAGCAGCCCATGCAACAGCTTGGCGCCCTGCACCGAGAGGGCGGCGTGTTTGGAGAACATGTCGAAGAAGACGAGTCGCTTCGGGAGCAGCGCGCGGAGCATCGGACCCCTACTTGGAGAGCGAGAATTGATCGATGACGTTGCCGGTCTCGTCTTTGGCGGTGACGGTGAGCGTCTTGCCCATCACGTCGATGAGGAGGTAGCCGAACGAGGTCTGGGCCACGACCGACTAGGGCTGGACCGTGACCGGATAGGGATCGGCGCCGCCGCCGCCGAAGGTGACGTAGACCGGCCCCTGTCCGTCGGCGACCGGATTGCCGCTCGCATCGAGGGGCTTCGAGCGCTCGTAGGCGTGCACG
The DNA here is from genome assembly GCA_025450955.1 of Polyangium sp. (in: bacteria). Classification (GTDB taxonomy): domain Bacteria; phylum Myxococcota_A; class Polyangia; order Palsa-1104; family Palsa-1104; genus JANWLJ01. The sequence goes on from JANWLJ010000187.1 coordinate 5,445, forward strand.
TGGCTCTGCAGCACCAGATCGACGTGGTGCTTCTCGTAGAGCGGAATCCACGCGTTCTGCTCGACGGGATCGGGGGTGTGTCCGGAGTAGGAGGTGTACATCGGCTTGTGGTGGGTGACGATGTTCCACGTCTTGGTCGACTTGGCCAGATCTTGATCGAGGAAGGTCGCCTGATCGCCGGGGATGGTCGCGGTGTCGACCGGCGTGTCGTCGAGCACCACGATGTGCACGTCGCCGTAGTCGAACGAGTACCACTGCTGATTTCCCGGAAGCGGAAACTGCGCGAAGTAGTGGCGCATGTTCGCTTCGTGGTTGCCCTCGACGAACATCACCGGCAGATGGCTGAACACCGGCTGGGCGGCGTCGAACCAGGCGTTCCAATCATCCTGCAGGTTGCCGAGCAGCACCGCGTCGCCGGTATAAAGGAGAAGATCGGGCGCTTCCTTGTCGCCCTGCGCGAGCACCTGGCCCCACACCGACGGATCCGCGCGCGAGTCGCCGATCACCAGGAGCCGCGTCTCCGCCGGGGCGGTGGCGGGCGCGGTGGCGAAGGTGTTGTCGCCGGAGAGCGCGGTGCCGGTGCCGACCCGATAGTGATAGGTGGTGCCCGGCATAAGGCCGCAGAGCTGGACCTGGTGCACCCGCACCGACGGATCTTCGCTGGCGGCGAGATCGGTCGGATAGGCGAAGGAGAAGCCGGCGGTCTTGGTGCCGTAGGCGGCGGTCGGGCCCCACTCGAGGGTGGTGCCGGTGGTGTCGAAGTCGGTGTTCCAGGCGACGGCGGCGCTGGTGGTGGGATCGCCGACGTAGCTCACGTGAATCGAGCGCGGCGCCGGCATCGCGCCGACGCGGCCGTCGTCCTTGGAGGGCGGAGTGGTCTCGATCGGGGTGGTGAAGGCGTAGGAGCAGCCGGGGATCTTCACCGCCACGCCGTTGGTGAGCATCTTCGACGGCGGAGACGAGCCGCAGGCGGCGATCGAAAGCACCAGGGGACAGAGCCAACGTCGCATGGGGCGACCCTATCACGACTCGCCCTGCGCCGACGAACGTCACTCCTAGGCGAGTCACTTCTCGCGCGCGCGGCCGGGCGTCTTGCCTCTTGTCACGATGCGCCGAAAAACATATGAGAAGGGCACTTCAGCGAACGGAGACGAAATGCTTCAGCGCGCTGCACAGGATCGTGACGCCCACAACGCCATCCTCGACGAGCTCGGGCTCAAGCACATCAAGCAGGCCCACTGGAACCTGAGCACGCCGGCTCTGTACGAGGAGGCCACCCGCCGCGGCGAGGCGATGATCGCCGCCGAGGGGCCGCTGGTGGTCGCCACCGGCAAGCACACCGGGCGCAGCGCCAACGACAAGTTCGTGGTCCGCGACGAGGAGACCGCCAAGCGGGTGAATTTCGGCGACGTCAACAAGCCGATGACGCCCGAGCAGTTCCGCTCGCTCAAGGCGCGCGTGCTCGCCTATTTCCAGGGGCGCGAGCTGTTCGTCCAGGAGCTCTCGGTGGGCGCCGATCCGCACCACCGCCTGCCGGTCAGGATGGTCAACGAGCGCGCGTGGCACAACCTGTTCGCCAAGAACATGTTCCTGCCGAAGGTCGAGTCGCGGCTGGCGCCGTTCACCGTCTTGCACGCGCCGGGCTTTCAGGCCGATCCCGCCACCGACGGAACCACCTCGCCGACGTTCGTCTGTCTCGACCTCACCGGCCGCACCGTGATCATCGGCGGCACCGAGTACGCGGGCGAGGTGAAGAAGTCGATGTTCACCGTGATGAACTATCTCCTGCCGCTCGAGAAGGTGATGTCGATGCACTGCTCGGCCAACGTCGGCAAGGGCGGCGACGTGGCGATCTTCTTCGGGCTGTCGGGCACCGGCAAGACCACGCTCTCGGCCGATCCGGAGCGCTCGCTCATCGGCGACGACGAGCACGGCTGGTCCGAGCGCGGCGTCTTCAACCTCGAGGGCGGCTGCTACGCCAAGGCGATCCGTTTGTCGAAAGAGGCGGAGCCGGAGATCTACGAGACCACCCGGCGCTTCGGCACCGTGCTCGAGAACGTGGTGATCGATCCGGTGAGCCGGCTGCTCGATCTCGACGACGATCGACTGACCGAGAACACCCGCGCCTCGTACACGCTCGAGCAGATCCCGAACATGGTGGCGAGCGGGCAGGCGGGGATTCCGCGCAACATCATCCTTCTCACCTGCGACGCGTTCGGCGTCTTGCCGCCGATCTCGCGGCTCACCCCGGCGCAGGCGATGTATCACTTTCTCTCGGGCTACACCGCCAAGGTGGCGGGCACCGAGATCGGCGTCACCGAGCCGAAGGCGACCTTCTCGGCCTGCTTCGGCGCGCCGTTCATGCCGATGCACCCGGGCGTCTACGCCGAGCTGCTCGGCGAGAGGATGGCGCACGCCGGCGCGCGCGCGTGGCTGCTCAACACCGGCTGGTCGGGCGGCGGCTACGGCACCGGCAAACGGATGAAGATCGCGTTCACCCGCGCGATGGTGCGGGCCGCGCTCTCGGGCGCGCTCGACGACGTGCCGACCACGCCCGATCCGATCTTCGGCGTCGGCATTCCGCAGGCGGTCCCGGAGGTGCCGTCCGAGGTGCTGCACCCGAAGCGGAGCTGGAAGGATCCGGCCGCCTACGACGCGCAGGCGAAGAAGCTGGCGCTGATGTTCGAAAAAAACTTTCTCGCCTACGCCGACAAGGTGAGCGCGGAGATCCGCGCCGCCGGCCCGATCACGAAATAGGCGGGGCCCTCCTTCCGTTCACGTCGTAGGGCGGGGGCTCGCCCCCCGCCGCGACTCGAGCACCAACACCATCGCCGCCATCGCGAAGAGCGCGACATCGCGCGCCACCGTCCAGCCGTTTACCGGGCCCGACGCGCCGCCGAAGCAGCCGCAGTCGACGTTGATCCCGCGCGCGACCACCTGGGCGACCGCGACGGTAAATATCGCCATCAGGCCCGTGAGCGCGAGCGCGGCGGCGCGGCGCCACGAGCGCGGCATGGCGATGAGCGCGAGCCCGAGCACCACCTCGACGGGCGGCAAGATCACCGCCAGGTAGGGCGCGAGCGCGGGCAGGAGGCGATAGTTGGTGACCTCGATCGCGAAGCGCATCGGATCGCCGAGCTTGAGCGCGCCGGCGATCACGAACAGCGCGCCCAGGCCGACGCGCAGCGCGAGCGCGATCCATTTGAGCTTCATCGCGCCGCTCCCGGCTCGGCGGGCTCCGAGAGCTGCGGCTGGCGCGCGACCTTGCACTCTTCGCACGGGCCCGAGGCGCAGGCGAGGCCGGCGCGGCTCCAGGCGGCAAATCCGCCGCGCAACACCCGCACGTCGCCGTGATGGATGCGGCGGCGCAAGCTGGCGGCGACCGGCTGCGCCTCGGCGGTGTCGTCGCCGTACACCAAAATCGTGCGCGCGCCGTCGAGGTGGGCGAACGCGTCGGAGGCGACCTGCCCGTCGGCGTCGCAGGGCAGATGGATCGCGCCGGCCACGTGGCCTTCGGCGTAGCGCTCGGCGGTGCGCGCGTCGGCGACCACCACGCCGGGGCGGCCGCACAGCTCGGAGGCCTGCGCGGGATCGAGCTCGAGCGGCGCGCCGGCGGCCTCGGCCTGATCGCACATCGCCGGCGTCTCGAAGGTGGCGAAGCGAATCCCGCTCGAGCGGGCCGAGTTCACCGCGAGGCCGAGCGCGGCGCCCGCGACCGTGAGCACGACGGCGCGGCCGACTGTGGCGGCGAGCGACCTCGACCTCGACCCGGACGGCGACATCGCTGAAAAGGGTAGCCTACTTGAGGCCCGCGCGCAGCGTGTGCAGCAGCCGCTCGGAGCGGAAGCGGCGCAGCTCGAGCGCCAGCTCGGCGGCCAGCCGATCGCGCTCGGCGAGATCTTCGCGCAAAAGCGCGATCAGCCCCGGCTGCTCGCTCGGGCCGGCGCGCACCAAAAAGCGCTCGACGAGCGGCGCGCGCACATCGCGATCGTGCAGCTCTCCGACGGTGTCTTGCTGCGGTTCGAGCGCCGCGACGAGCGGCGCGATGGCCTCGGGACGCGCCGGCGCGAACAGCTCGGCCTGGTAGCGCAGCTTCTTGGTGGTCTTGCGGAGCTGGTGGGCGGTGCGCGGATCGTTCGACGCCAGGGTCGCCTCGAGGCGGCGCTCGAGCCGTCGCAAGCGTTTCCGCAGCCGGCGCCTGAGCGCTTTGCCGCCCAACCGGCCGGGCGCGTCGAGCTCGGCGAAGCTTTGCTCGAGGCGCGGCGCCACCTCTTCGGACCAGCGGCTGAGCGCGGGACCGAGCGCGCGCTCGCGCGGACCGAGCTCGAGCCGCCGCTCTTCGGCGAGCTTTTCGATTCCCGCGCGCTCGGCGGCCGCGAGCTGTCCGGAGGCGAGCACGGTCGAGAGCCAGGCGAGCTGCACGTCGAGATCGCGCACCTTTCCGAGCGCGTCTCCGAGACGCTTGACCTCGGCGCGCGCCGGGTCGTGTCCGAGGCCAAACAGCGTGAGCGCGGCGCGCAGCCGACGGGTGGCGACCCGCAGATCGTGCACCGCCTCCACCTCGTCCGAGAGCCCGCTCGGCGCCAGCCGATCGGCCGCCTCCGAGCAGCGCAGCGCGACCACCGGCTCGAGCGCCCGCAGCTCGGCGAGCCGAACCGCCAGCGCGCGCCGGGCCGCCAGCCCGAGCGGGCTGTCCGCGTCGAGCCCGTCGATCGGTGCGGCCTTTGCCATCCGAGATGAATATACTAGGCCCTTCGGCCAGCGGAGCGGGGTCAGGGGAGTTGCCGGGCGCGCCGTGGTGCCGAGGAGGATGCCCAAAGAGCCATGCGCAAGCCGGTCCCACCCGAGTCCGAAGCCGCCGCCGTCATCGCCGACGAGCGGGCGCTCCTCGAACGGGTGCGGGCCCTCATCGGCGCGCGCGAGCCGCGGCCGGGCGGCCTGCCGTCCACCGACTACGACCAGGAGCTGATCGCGCTC
>JANWLJ010000188.1 GCA_025450955.1 Polyangium sp. (in: bacteria)
CTAGGAGAGTGACCCTACCGATAGAGGGAGTTGGTTTGGGTGGGGGTCAGGCCGCGGGGGAAGGTGTGGCGGCTGGCGACGTCGACGGCGGTGAGGCTCACGAGCAGGATGAAGAGCAGGATCGAGATCAGCATGAAGAGGCGGTTGGCGAACTGCTGCTCGATGAGGTGCATGAAGATCCAGAAGACCAGGAACGCCTTGATGCTGGCGATGCCGAGGCCGACGACCAGATCGCCGTCGCCCCAGCGGATGAACGAGAGGCCGAGCGAGAGCGCGGCCAGCGCGATCAGCGCGACGTAGGTGAACAGATAGTTGGTGAGCGACAGGTGCTTTTCCATGGCTCCTCAGCTCAGCCTCAGCTCAGCCTCAGCTCAGATAGAGCATCGGCCAGAGAAAGATCCAGATCACGTCGACGAGGTGCCAGTAGAGCGTGCCCATCTCGAGCATGGTGTGGTGCTCGGCGGTGTAGTGCCGGTGGTGCGCGCGCCAGCAGAACCAGGCGAGCACGCACATGCCGGCGATCACGTGGCCGGCGTGCAGGCCGGTCATCACCCAGTACATCGTGTAGAAGCGGTTGGCGCCGAAGGTCGGCAGCTCGTGCCAGTGGTAGTACGGGCCGGGCAGCGCGCCGTCGGTGTAGTGCTTGACGTACTCGAGCGTCTTCACCACCAAGAACGCCGCGCCCTGCAGGATGGTGATGAACAGGAAGAACACCACCAGCTTGAATTTCTCGCGGCGCACCGCCCACACGCTCAGCGCGACGGTGAGGCTCGAGGTGAGCAGGATGAAGGTGTTGATGGTTCCATACCAGAGCGTGTTGTGGCGGATCGCGGCTTCGAAGTCGGGGCCGTACATGGTCCGGTAGGCGGCGTAGAGCGCGAACAGCCCCGCGAACAGGAGCAGCTCCGATCCGAGGAACGCCCACATCCCGAGCCGGAGCGCGTGCTCCTGCACCGAGTAGCTCCCGAACTGTTCACCGAGCTTGGGCGCGGGCACGGGCCTCCTCCTCGGAGATGGTGTAGTCGTAGGGGCTGTAGCCGAGATGCGGCGGCTCCTCGAAGTTGTGCTTGGGCGGCGGCGAATCGGTGAGCCACTCGAAGCTGCGCGAGCGCCACGGGTTCGGCCCCGCCTTCTTTCCCCACTTGAGCGCGATGAGCAGGTTCAAGACAGTGACCAGGATCGCGGCGGCGAGCAGGTAGGCGCCGCCGGTCGACAGATCGTTCAGCCACTGAAAGCGCGGCGGGTAGCTGTAGTAGCGGCGCGGCATCCCCATGTTGCCGAGGAGAAACTGCGGCACGAAGGTGAGATTGAAGCCGAGAAACACGCCGGTCGCGCTGAGCAGGCCGACCCGTTCGGAATAAAGCCGCCCGAACATTTTTGGAAACCAGTAGTGCGCGGCGGCGAGGAAGGCGGCGAGCGAGCCGCCCACCATGATGAAGTGGAAATGGGCGACCACGAAGTAGGTGTCGGTCCAGTGGACGTCGAGCGATTGGGTGGCGACCGCGACGCCGGTCATCCCGCCGAAGGTGAAGAGGAAGAGAAAGACGAAGAAGTAGAGCATCGGGGTGTTGAAGTGGATCGATCCCTTGTAGAGGGTCGCCACCCAGGTGAAGACTTTGATCGCCGAGAAGATGGCGACGAACATCGAGAGCAGCCCGAAGATGCCGGCGTCGAGCTCGGAGATGCCGGCGACGAACATGTGGTGGCCCCAGGTGAAGAAGCCGACGAACGCGATGCCGATGGTCGAGATCGCGATAGCCCAGTAGCTCGACGGGCGGCGCTGCGAGAAGGTCGGCACCACCTCGCTGATCACGCCCATCGCCGGCAGGATCATGATGTAGACCGCCGGGTGCGAGTAGAACCAGAACAGGTGTTGGAACAGCACCGGGTCGCCGCCGACCGCGGGATTGAACAGGCCGAGCCGCAGCCCGTGATCGAGGCCGATGAGGAGCAGCGTCAGGCCGAGCACCGGGGTGGCGAGCAGCATGATGATGCTGACGCCGTAGATCGCCCAGACGAACAGCGGCAGCTTGCCCCAGGTCATCCCCTTGGCCCGCAGCGTGTGGGTGGTGACGATGAAGTTGATCGCAGTGAAGATGGTGGAGATGCCGAGGATGAAGACCCCGATCACCACCGGCACCACTCTCGTCGGGGTCTGCGACGAGTACGGCGCGTAGAAGGTCCAGCCGGTGTCGGTGCCGCCGGCGATCATTCCGCCGAGCATCACGATCGCGCCGACCACGTACACATAAAAGCTGGCCAGGTTCAGCTTGGGAAAGGCGAGGTCCTTGGCGCCGAGCTGCATCGGCAGGATGAAGTTGCCGAACACCGTCGGAATGGACGGGATGAGAAACAGCCAGACCATGGTCACGCCGTGGAGCGTGAACATGCGGTTGTAGGTCATCGCGTCCATGATGGTGCGGTCGGGGGTGAGCAGCTCCGTGCGCAGCGCGAGCGCGAACAAGCCGCCCAAGCCGAGGAAGAACAGCACTCCGACGTAGAACATGAGCGCGATGCGTTTGTGATCGCGGGTGTTGAGCCACGACCAGATGCCGCGGTCGGCGTGCAGGTAGTCCGGAACTTCCGGATGCTGCTGCGGCTGCACAGCGGGCGGCGTCATGGCTTGACCTCGATCGTTCCCTGCACCGGCGGCATCACCTCGATGCCGGGCGGGGGCAGCCCCTTTTCGGCCGCGGGTGGCGCACCGACGGGCGGATAGGGCTGGCGGTGCAGCGGTCCCGGCGCCTGCCCGATCGGCACGTCGCGGATCGACTTGATGAGCTCGAGGATCGCCGCGGTCTCGCCGGGCCGAAGGATGCCGTGATAGCTCGGCATCACAGGCTCGAAGCCGCGCACGATCTTGACCAGCGGATCCATCATCGACTCGGTCAGGTACGCGTCGTCCGCGATCACCGTCGAGCCGTCCTTGAGCGTGACCTTCTGGCCGTAGAGCCCGGCCCAGGTCGGGCCGATGTGCGGCGAGCCGTCGAGGGTGTGGCAGCGCAAGCAGCCGTCGGTGGCCGCCGCCTCTTCGCCGACGCGCACCATGCTGAGCGTCTGATCGGGCGCGAACGCATCGACGTTCGACGGATCTTGCGGGCGCGGCCCGGCCAGGTGCGCATTTGGTTGACCGCCGGCGAGCCAGCGGGCGAAGTCCTCGGGCTCGAGCGCGATCACCTCGCCGCGCATCTGCGAGTGGCCGGTGCCGCAATATTCGGCGCAGAGGATCTGGTGCGTGCCCGGCTCCTTCACCTCGAACCACAAGGTGGTGTAGCGCCCCGGCACCACGTCCTGCTTGAGCCGGAAGTCGGGGACGTAGAAGCTGTGGATCACATCGCGCGCGGTCATGATCAGCTTGACCGGCTTGCGCGCGGGCACGTAGAGCTTGGTGATGGTGTGGCTGCCGTCGGGATAGGAGAACTTCCACATCCACTGTTTGGCGGTGACGTAGATGTCGTAGGTGTTCTTGGGCGCGATTCTGATTTTCATATATTGGCTGAACCCGACGCCCCACCAGACGCAGAACAGGGTGAGCAGGAAGGTCACCACCGAGGCTTCGAGCCAGACCGGCGTTTTGACCGCGGGATCCTGACGGGTCGGCTCGGCGTTCTTGCCCGGCCGGCGATACTTGATGAGGAAGATGCCGCCGACGATGGTGATGAAGGTCGCGCCGCCCATCGTCGTCAAGATGACGAAGTAGTGCAGCGTGTCGATCTGCCAGGCGATGGTCGACGCCTGCGGCGGCAGAAACAAAATCGTGCGCAGAAAATCGTTCATGCGTTTCTCCGCCGGCGCTCCAGGCGCCAGAGAAACAGCACCATCCCGGCGACCAGCACCAGGACCAGGGTCGCGCCGCCCTTCATCACCGCGGTCACGTAGATCGCGTAGCGGTGCGAAGCCGGGTCGTAGCGAAAGCAGCAGAGGATCAGCCGATCGATGATCGAGCCGACGGTGCCGTGGCTCGCCTCGACCATCGCCAGGCGCAGATCGCGCGTCGGGAAGCGCACGCCGTAGAGGTAGCGGGAGATGTGGCCGTCGGGGGTGAGCACGATCGCGCAGGCGGGGTGCGCGTACTCATCGGTGTGCGGATCGTAGACGTACTGAAAGCCGACCCGCTCGGCGAGCGCGTGGATCTGCGGCTCGGCGCCGACGAGAAACGGCCACGAGCGCGCCCGCTCGGGCTCGCCGAGCGCTTGCAGCAGCGCGCCCTGTTTGTGCAGCGCCGCCTTGGCGCTGTCGCGCGGATCGATGCTCACCGTGAGCGCGCGATACTGTTTGCCGAGGGTCCAGCCGATCGCGCGCAGCCCGTCGGCGACGCCGCGCAGCACCAGATCGCAGAGCATCGGGCAGCGGAAATAGGCCAGCACCAGCACCACCGGCTTTCCGTCGCCGAAGTAGTCGGCGAGCTTGACCGGATGGCCCGCCTGATCGACGAACGGCAGATCGAGCGGCAGCGATTTGCCGAGCTGCTCGTCGAGCCCGATCTGATTCGAGGCGCGGGTGGTCGGGTTCGCCACCGGTCCGAGCGAGAGCTTGGGCGCGGCCTCGGCCGACTCGGGCAAAGAGACGATCGCCAGAGCCAACAGCGCGACCGCGATCTTGCGGATCATCGCGTCTCCTCCTTGCGCAGCGCCGGCCGGCCGGTCGGTCCGTCGATCCGCTTCGGATCGGAGGCGACCCAATCGATCGCGCTCTCGATCGGAATGCGCACCAAACCCTTCTTCTGATCGACCCAGCCGAACTGGGTGAGCGACTCGAGCTGCCTCGCGGCGAGGCTCGGCTTTTCGTCCTTCACCTCGAACGGCTCCTGGTGAATCCCCGCCACCCGGTGCGGCGCGCCGAGCTTCTCTTCGGGGAACTGATGCGACGGGCGCAGCTTGGCGATCCCGATCGCGACGCCGGCCCAGACGATGAGACAGAGCGCGATCGCGACCACCACCGCGCCGCCGATCACCTTGAGGACGGTGCCGACCGGCAACAGATCCGGCTCCTCCTCGAACTCGGGATGTGGCTTTTCGGGGTTCATTTGCTCTCGTACCGGAGCGCCGGCTCGAACTGCGGATCGTGAATCGGCGCGATCAGATGGCCGCTCTGGCGCCACAGCCCGAAGCCGACGGTGAAGCCGCCGACCGCGAAGATCGCCGCGAGGTCCTGCCAGGCGAACGCGCCGGGACGCCCGAGCGCGGGCGCGACCAGCCAGTGCACGTCGAGGTAGTGGGCGAAGAGCAGCCACGCCGAGAGCACGAACAGCGTCCCCGGGCGGCGCTTGACCCAGTACGAAAGCAGCAGCAGGAACGGAATCGCGAAGTGGCCCCAGATGAGAAACTGGCTCACCCAGCGGTGGCCGTCGTGAATGCGCTCGACGTACCAGCGCGC
>JANWLJ010000189.1 GCA_025450955.1 Polyangium sp. (in: bacteria)
GATCGGCGCGATAGGTGAGAAGGTAGTCGCCGAGCGCGCGCACCGCTTCGGCGCCGCCGAGCTCCGCCAGCCCCGAGGCGAGCTCGCGCAAGGCCGGCTGCGGGGTCGCAGGATCGGCGAGGTGCGCCGCAAGCTCGGGCGCGGCCTGTTTGGCGCCGAGCCCGGCGAGCGCGCGCGCGAGCACCGCCACTCCGCGCGGCCTTCTATCGGCGAGCCAGTCGGCGTGGACCTTGAGCGCATCGAGATAGAGATCGATCGCGCTCGCGTCTTTGCGCGCGACCAGCGCCTCGCCCGCGCGCTTCTGCACCGACGGGGGAACGCCGTGCTCGGCGAGCACGACTTTGAGCAGCGCCGCCGAGGCCTCCTTGCCTGCGAGCTCGCCGATCGCGTTGACCGCGAACACCTTGACCGCGGTGAAGCGCGCGTCGCGATCCCAGACGATCTGGTCGAGCGTGGACAACACGCCCGCCGGATCGACCGCCGCCTGGCCGGCGCTGCCGCCTGCGAATCCCACCGCGTCGAAGCTCGCGCCCCTGAGCCGAAGGCCGGTCTTGTACGAGAGCCGCACCGCGCCCGAGCGCGCGTCGAGCGCGCCGACCTCGCCGTCGGTGCTGGCGTAGACCAGGCTCGGCCCCTCGGCCTCGGCGGAGACCACGTCGGTGCGCGGATGCGACCAGGCCCAGCGCAGCCGGCCGCTCGCCGCGTCGAAGGCGAAGAAGTAGCGATAGCTCTGCAGGTAGGTGGCGCCGTCCTGAAAGCCGCTCGGGCCGGCGCGCCACAAGAGTCGGTTGCGATCGAACGCGGTGTAGTCGGTCTGCGCCGCCTGGTAGCCGTTCCAATAGTAGAAGGTGCGAACCTGGTCGGAGCCGAACCGCGCCGCGAAGAAGGTCGAGCCCTTCGCGTCCCCGCTCGCGCTCTTGGCGTCGAGCCGGTACACGCCGTGCGCCCCGCCGTAATAAAACCCGTCGGAGAGCGCGCGCACGAAGGTGATCTCCTCGTCGGTGTTGCGCACCCGCGCCAGCTCGCGCCCGGTCTTGCCGTCGAGCAGCGAGATGCTCTGGGTGCGCAGCGGCACCGCCACCACTCCGCCGAGCGCCGCGGGCGCGCCGAGCGTTCCAGTGGCCGGCATGCGCCACAGCTCGTGCCCGGTCCGATCGACCGCGACCAGGCTCGAGACCCGTTCGGCGCCGTCGGCCTGAACGACGTAATAGAGCCGCTCCCCGTCGAGCGCGAGCCCCATGAAGCGCTCGCTCGGCTTCAGGCTGACCGTGAACACCACCTGGCCGCTTTGCGAATCGCGGGCGGCGATCGCCCTTTCGCCCTCGCGGTAGGCGATGAGGCCGCTTCCACCACCAGGCGCCACCGCCACCCGCGAGCGCACGTCGGCGCTCACCTGCCAGAGGATCTTGCCCGCGGCGAGATCGTAGCCGATGAGCTTTTTGTCCGGGGCGGCGGTGACCAGAAACGCCCGACTCGCGCCCGCGCCCGCCTGGGCCGGTGTCACCTCTGCGAGCGCCCGCTGGATATCCGGCACCGAGTTGTCGCGGGCATGCGTCGAGAAGCTCGCCTCGGCGCAGCCGCCGAGCACCACCACCGCCGCCACCATCCACATCTGCGCGCGCATCACTGGCTGCTCCGCTGATCGACGATCTTTTGCGCCGCGGTTCGCGACGGGCGCAGCTTGTCCTTCTCACTCGAGGCGAGATACTCGACGAGCGCCGCGGTCGAATCGGCGCCCGGCACCTTCGACAGGGTGCGCACCACCTCGACCCGCACCGGGTCGGGCCCGAAGTCGGGCCGCTCGAGCATAGCTCCGAGCACGGCGCACAGCTGCGCATCCGGAACCCGGCCGAGCTGGTCGCTGATCCGTCGGGCCAGCTCGGGAGTGGCGAGCTGGGCCAGGGCCGGCGCCGCCGAAGCGTCACCGCGCTCGAGCAGCTCGAGCAGCGGATTGACCGCGGTGTGCTCGCGCCTGCGCCCGAGCGCCTCCGCCGCGGCCGCCCTGACCTCGGGCGTCTCGTCGGAGAGGCCGGTCAAGAGGATCGGCACCGCGCGCGCATCGCCGGGCGGCAGCGCGCCCACCACGACGATCGCTTTTTTGCGCAGCTCGGGGTTGCGATTGCGCGCGTAGTGACTGACCACGCCGATCGCGCGCGCGTCCTTTTTGCCCTCGAGCGCGTCGAGCAGCGCCCCCTGCACCGCCGGTGGCGCGCCCACCGAGAGCGCGTTCAAGATGGTGTCGAGCGCCTTCGGATCCGTCGACGCGCCGAGCTCCTTGGCCGCCTCTTGCGCCTGTTCCAGGTCCGCGGCGCCGAGCTGCGTGCGCAGCGCCTCGAGCTCCTTCGCCGCCGCCGGGCGCGGCGCGAGCAGCAACAGCACCCCCCCCAAGATCAACATCTTCATTTTTGCGTCGCCTCGTCATCGCTGAAGGTGACCTTGCCCGAATAGTGCGGCCCCTCCATGCGCAGAATGAACGTCCCCGACGCGATCACCCGGTGTCGGCTCTCGATCGTCATCAGGTATTTCTTGTTGCCCTCGATGTCCTGCTTGTCGAAGACCACCGAGTTGAACAGCACCCGATCGCCGCGCTCCATGAAGTTCTCCGTCGAGACCTTCTGGGTGTGCGCGCCGCGGGTGATGTCATAGAGGTTGAGCATCACCTGGACATCGTCGACCGGCTGGGCGAAGAACGCCGCGTACTGCACGGTGAGCTTGCCGGTCTTCTTGTCGTACCAGAGCGTCCCGCGATTGAGCCCCTTCATCTGCGAGACGTACGACGAGACCGAGCTCCAGTGCGTCGGCAGCGGCTTGTCGCTGATGATGATGCGTCCTTTGAGGAGATCTTCGGGAGCGCTGCGATGCGCCTGGGACAGCGCGGTCAGGCCGAGGAGAATGACGACGACGGCAAGCACCTTGGACATGGAAAGCCTCGCTTTTTCGGCTGCCCGACGAAGCTATTACGATCCGGCGCCTCCGGTAAAGGCTAATCACCGTCGACGAGCAGGGCGCGGATGCGTTCGAGCGCCTCTTTGGGCGCCTGGCCCTTTTCGGCGGCGACCTTGGTCACCCGACGGCCGGTGGCGCGATAGAGCGCGGCGATCTCCCGCCGATCGCGCAGCGCGAGCAGGTGGCGCGCGACCACCATCACGTCGCCGCGCGCGACCGGGCCGGTGAGCGCGTCGGGCAGCCCCGCCTGCTTGAGGTTGGCCGCCGTCGACATCAGCAGCTCGGCGAGCGCGCGGGTCGCCTCGCCGCGCTCGAGCCCCGCCTGGGTCAGGAGCTCCACTCCGGCGTCGACCAGCCCGACCGCGTGGTTCGACACCAGCACCGCCGCCGCATGATAGCGCGCGAGCGCGGTCCCGCCTCGATCCTCGAGCGAGAGCGGCACTCCGCCCATTCGCTTGACCAAACGCAGCGCGGCGTCCCGGCCCGGCTCATCGCCCTGGACGCCGAACACCGTGCCCACCAGATCGGCGTCCTCGGGCGCGCCGGCAAACGCGCGCAGCGGGTGCACCAGCCCGACCCCGAGCGGCCGCGGCGACAGCAGCGCGAACGGCTCCTCGGCCGGCAGCGCGCCCGCGCAGTGGAGCAGGATCGGCAGCGTGTCCGAGGCGGCGAGCCGCGCCATCACCTGCTCGGCGGCGCGGGCGATCTCCGAGTCGCGCACCGCCAGCACCACCACGTCGCCGCCCGGCATCGCCCCGCCCTTGCGCCGCCACCATCTCTCGACCGGCGCCCCCGAGCGCTCGAGCGCCCGGCCGAGCGCGCGCGCCACCGGCCCGTCGCCGATCACCAGGATCCGCTCGCCCGAGGCCGGCCGCATCGGCAGCCGCCCGGTCTGCGAAATCTCACTCACGGCCGCGCCCTTCGCTCCGCTCTCTTCTGCACGCGCTCACTCACGATAGAGATCCTTTTCGCGGATGTAGTCGAGGACGTCGGCCGCGACCAGTGAATCGACCGGCCGGCCGGCGAAGATCCGTGCGCGCACCTCGGTCGAGCTCACCTGGGGCAGCTCCAGCTCCGCCTCGGCCGCGCCTGGATAGCCGCCGCGCCCGACGATGATGAAGTCGGCGAGCGTCTTCAAGGTCGGCCAGCCGTGCCACCGCTCGCGCTCGGCGACGAGGTCGGCGCCAATCACCAGCGCGAAGTCGTCTTGTGGACGCTCGGCCTTGAGCACCTGCACCGTGCGCAAGGTGTAGCTCTCACCGCCGAGCGCCTCCTCGACGCGCGACACCTTGACCCGCCCGCCGAACGGCGCCGCCGCCCGCTCGCTCATCGCCACCCGATCCGGATAGGGCGCGAGCTGCTTGTCGAACGGATGCTTCCAGGTCGGCACCATCCACACCTCCTCGACGCGAGGACGCGCGGTCGCCAGCACGTAGGCGCAGGCGAGCTGGTGGGCGACGTGCGGCGGATTGAAGCTGCCGCCGAAGAGAGCGATGCGCATCGGCCGCGATGAAAGCTACCACATTTTTGCGGCCTCCCCGCGCGCGTGCGACGCTTCTCCGGTGCAGGTCAAGCTGCGGCTCGAGGCGCAGTTCCTCTCCGGCCGCGCGCTCTACGAGCAGGTCGTGCGCGACACCATGCTCGCGGCGCGCCGCTCGGTCTGGATCGCCACCGCCAACGTCAAGGAGCTCTACGTCGAGCGCCCCGGGCTGCGCCGCGGCTACGGCTCGATCCTCGGCGCCTTCGACGAGCTGGCCGAGCGCGGCGTCGAGCTGAGGATGATCCACGCCGAGCTGCCGTCGCGCCGTTTTCGCGCCGCCTTCGATCGCCGCCCGCGCCTGGTCTCCGGCGGGCTTCAGATGAAGCACTGCCCGCGCAACCACCTGAAGGCGGTGGTCGTCGACGGCGCGCACCTCTATCTCGGCTCGGCCAACTTCACCGGCGCCGGGCTCGGGGCCAAGGGCGAGGACAAGCGCAACTTCGAGCTCGGCTTTCTCACCGACAACTTCGAGCTCTGCGATCGCGTGCAGGCGCTGTTTCAGGATCTGTGGGACGGCGAGCCCTGCCGTCGCTGCGCGATTCGCGCCGAGTGCCCCGACCCGGGCGGCTACGGGCGCTGAGCCGAGGTCAGGGGATCGGGACCGGCTTGAGCGTGGTCTGGCCGTTTCGCACCACGACTTTGAAACGGACCATCCGGCAC
>JANWLJ010000190.1 GCA_025450955.1 Polyangium sp. (in: bacteria)
CCGGTGTTCGGCAAGGACATCGTCTACGACGCGCCGCCGGAGAAGATGGCGGAGCAGCTCAAGATGCTTTTGCCGGCGCTCAAAGATCGGCGGATGCGGACCTACGGCGAGGCGGTGGTTTATGAGACCGAGCAGAGCATCGCTTCGTGGGGCGAGGCGGGGACGCTCGACATCGTCGACTTCTGCCGGGTGCTCACCAACTTCACCTCGAGCCGGTGCCTGCTCGGCAAGGAGTTCCGCGAAGGGATGAACGAGGAGTTCGCGTCGGTCTATCACGACCTCGAGCGCGGGGTGGCGCCGATCGCGTACATCAACGCGCACCTGCCGATCCCGTCGTTCCGCAAGCGCGACAAGGCGCGGGTGCGGATGGTGGAGATGATCACCCAGATCATCGACGCGCGAAGGCGGGAGAAGCGCGAGGGCGAGGATTTTTTGCAGACGCTCATGGAGTCGCGCTACGCGAGCGGCGAGGCGCTCACCGAAAACGAGATCACCGGGATGCTGCTCGCGGGGATGTTCGCCGGCCATCACACCAGCTCGGTGACGACCGCGTGGGCGATGATCGAGCTCTTGCAAAATCCGGTGTGGCTGCGGCAGACCGTCGCCGAGATCGATCGCGTGTTCGGCGGCGGGCAGCCGGTGAGCCACCAGGCGCTGCGCGAGCTGCACCTCACCGAGTGCGTGGTCAAGGAGGCGCTGCGGCTTCACCCGCCGCTGTTCATGCTGGTGCGGGTGGCGCAACAGGACTTCGTCTATAAGGACTATTTCATTCCGAAGGGGACCTGGGTGGTCATTTCTCCGACGGTGGCGCACCGGATGCCGGAGGTGTTCGCGGCGCCGAACGCGTTCGATCCCGATCGCTTCGCGCCGCCGCGCGAGGAGGACAAGCGCGACTTCGCGTTCATCGCGTTCGGCGGCGGGCGCCACAAGTGCCTCGGCAACGCGTTCGCCATCCTGCAGATCAAGGCGATCCTGGCGCTGCTCCTCGGACAGTACGAGTTCGAGCTGTCGGGCGATCCGGTCGACTCCGATTTTCAAGGGCTGGTGGTCGGCCCGAAAGAGCCGTGCCGGATGCGCTATCGCAAGCGCGCGCACCCGTCGGTGACGATGTCGAGCGCGGCCGCGTTGCAGAAGCTCGCTTCGGAGCCGCCGGCGATGACGCCCGAGGTCGCGGCGGCGGCGGCGCAGGCCGGCTGCCCGGCGCACGTGTCTCACGGAGCGCAGGCGGCGCCGGCCCAGGCGGCGGGCGGCTGCCCGGTGGCGCACGCGGCGCCGCTCGCCACCGACGAGAGCGCGCCGCTGCAAGCGGGAAAGCGGCTGCGGGTCGTCATCGATCGCGATCTGTGCCAGGGGCACGCGGTGTGCGAGGGCGAGGCGCCGGAGGTCTTCCGGCTGGGCGCGGACGGACGGGTCGAGGCGAAGCTGGAGTTTCCGCCCGAGGCGCTGCACGCGCGGGTGCGCGCCGCCGCCCGGTTCTGTCCCACGCACACCATCCGGCTCGAGGAGGTCTGAGTGCTCGGCGCCGTCAAGCGGCGACGATCTCCGAGAGAGGTGGTGCGGCAGGCCCGGCGCGACGTGCAGCGCCAGCACCTCCTCGACGCCGCCGAGCGGGTGTTCGCCGCGCGCGGTTATGACGCCACCCGCATGCAGCACGTGGCGGGCGAGGCGGGGCTCGCGATCGCCACCGTCTACGGAATCGTCGGCTCGAAGCAGGCGCTCTACGCCGAGGTCCATCGCGCGCGCGGCCGCGAGCTCCTCGAGCGGGCGATGGCGGCCACCGTCGGAGCGGGCTCGGCGTTCGCCGCGCTGCTCGAAGGCGTCAAGGGATACGCCGAGTATCTGCTCGCCCACCCGGACTACCTGCGCCTTCACCTGCAAGAGAGCCAGCCGTGGGCGCTCCATCCGCGCTTCACCTCGGCGGATCAGGGCCGGCTGTGGCGCGAGGGGCTCGAGCTCACGGTCACGGTGTTCCAGGCCGCGATCGCCGAGGGCTCGGTCATCGACGAAAGTCCCGCGCTCCTCGGCCGCTTGATGATCGCCGCGCACCAGGTGTTCCTCGGCGAGTGGGTCGCGCAAGGGATGAAGGAGCGCCCCGAGGTCGTGGTGGCGCGGATGCAGCAGCACGTCGAGCGCGCCTTCGCCACCCGCCGCCGCAATCGTTAGGCACGCCTTCGGCTCGAGGTAGTTGACATGGAAACTGTTGGTCGTATAGTTTCCATGTCAACCATCTGGAAGAGAGATGCCGCGCCATAAGACCGTCCGCCCGCTCGAGGCTCACCTGGGATTCTGGCTGCGCTTCGTGTCGAATCACGTCTCGCAGGCGTTCAGCCGGCGGCTCGCCGCGCAGGAGGTGTCGGTGGCCGAGTGGGTCGTCTTGCGCGAGCTCCTCGAACAGGACGGAGCGCTGCCGAGCGATCTGGCCGAGCGCCTCGGGATGACCCGCGGGGCCATCTCCAAGCTGGCCGATCGGCTCGAGGCCAAGGGGCTGGCATCGCGGCGCACGGACAAGGTCGATCGCCGGTATCAGGCGCTGCGAATCACCGCCAAGGGGCGGGCGCTGGTGCCGGCGCTCGCCGCGCTGGCCGACGAGAACGACGCCGAATTTTTCGACCATCTGACGCGCAAGGAGCGCGAGCGGGTGGTCGCGATCATGAAGGAGATTGTGCGGCGGCACGGGTTGCGGACCACGCCCGTCGACTGATGGCGGGCCGCAAGAGGAGAGCGCGATGCAAACGCAGGTGCGAGAGACGATGGTGGAGTGCACGAACGGATCGGACGAAGGCCGACTCAGCTTTCCCGAGGTGGTGAGGGCGCTGGTGGAGGCCGGGGTCGAGCGGTATCACGCCGATCTCCAGCGCGCGGAGAAGACCTATTACCTTCCGAGCGGCGAGTCGCTGGTGGTGCCGGCGCGGCACACGGAGACGAAGCCGGCCATCGATTTCGACGCGGCGGGCGTGGAGGCGGCGGTGCGGCAGATCCAGGCGCAGAAGCTCACCTACCTCGCGTTTTGCGAGCGCATCCCGGCGGCCGGGTGCGTCGGCTATTTCGTGAGTCTCGCCGGGCGTCGGGCGGTCTACTTCGGAAGATCGGCGGAGAGCTTCGTCGAGCCGTTCCCGTCTGCAAAGTAGATCTTCTCGAGGATCAGCCGACCTGGGCGACGAGGAGAACCAGGGTGAGGAGGGTGCCGAAAACCGCGAGCACCAGGGTCGTCATGAGGACGCTCATCCAGGCAAACGAAAGATCCGGCGAGCGGGTGGCGGCGATGAGCGCGACCGTGGCGCCGAAGAGGCTCAGGCCGAGCGTCACCAGCGGGCCGACCGAATCGAGCCTCGGCACCGCCATTCCGTGATAGGCGGAAACGCCGGCCACGAGCGCGGCCAGCGATGAGAGCAGGCCCACGGCGATGAAATATTGCGGGCGAAAGCGGGCGGTCCGCACGTTCCTAGGGCTAACATATTTGGCGCGCGTTTGATCCGGCCGGGGCGGTGCTTAGGATTCCGGCGGATCATGGCGCATCCGTGGCATGACGTGGCGCTGCCGCCGGGCGAGGAGCTCACCTGGTTTCCGGTGGTGATCGAGGTGCCGCGCGGGAGCAAGACGAAATACGAGCTCGATAAGACGACCGGGATGTTGCGGGTCGATCGGGTGCTTTATTCGTCGGTGCACTATCCGGCGAATTATGGGTTCGTGCCGCGCTCGTATGCCGAGGACGACGATCCGATCGACGTGCTGGTGCTCGGCCAGGATCCGGTGATGCCGCTGGCGATCGTCGAGGCGCGCGCGATCGGCGGCTTTCGGATGCGCGACGAGCACGGCTATGACGTGAAGATCATCGCGGTGCACATCAATGATCCGGCGGTGAATGAATATCGCGATATCTCCGAGCTGCCCAAGCACGTGGTGGTGGAGATGATGCGGTTCTTCGAGGATTACAAAGTGCTCGAGGGCAAGGCGGTCGAGGTCGGCGATCGCATCACCGTCGAGGAGGCGCATCAGGCGCTGCGGGATTCGATTCAGCGCTATCGGGAGCGATTCGGGAAATAGCTCGCGAGCTATGGGCGGGTGGTGGCGATCACCGCGGCGCCGGTGAGCGAGGTGACGATCACCAGCGACATCGCGGCGGCCGGCGAGATCACCCAGAGCAGGCCGACCAGCGCGCTCGAGATCAGATCGCCGAGACCGTTGACGGTCGCGAGCACGCCGAACCCGACGCCGCGGGTGGCTCCGGGCAGGAGCGTCGCGGCGGTGGTGCTCTCGAGCGTCTCCCAGACGCCCATGTAGAGGCCGGAAAAGCCGAACACGATGGCGAACTTCAAGAGCGACGCGCCGGGCCAGAGCAGCGCGGCGGCGGGGATGACTGCGGTCGCGTAGCCGATCGCCAGCACCCAACGTTTGGGGAAGCGATCGGCGAGCGCGCCGCTCACGTAACAGGAGATCGTGTAGACGACGTTGTAGCCGACGTAGAACAGCATCGCGAGGCGGGCGGCGCGGCCGAGACCGTAGCGCGCGGTCCAGGCCTCGGTCGCCCAGAGAATGAGCAGCGTGTTGGAAAAATCGCCGAGGCCGGCGATGCCGACGCCGACGAGATAGCGACGGAAGGCGGGCTCGAGCGAACGAAGGCCGCTCTTCAGGGTGAGCTGCGGCTTGGGCGGGTGCGGCTTTTCGCGCACCAACACCCAGATGAAGAGCGCGGCGAGCACGCCCGGCACCAACGTGAGCGCGAAGGTCCAGCGCAGCCCGACCGAGGCGACCAGCACCAGCGCCAGGATCGGGCCGAGCACCGCGCCCGCGCTGTCCATCGAGCGCTCGAGCCCGAAGGCGCGGCCGTAGGTCTCGGGGGTGGTGGCCTCGGTGAGGAGCACGTTGCGCACCGGCGTGCGCGCGCCGCGGCCGATCCAGCCGCCGACCCGGCCGAGGAGGATGTGCCACCAGCGGGTCGCGAGCGCGAAGCTCGCCATCCCCGACGCGGTGACGAAGTAGCCGATCACCGCCAGCGGTTTTCGTTTCTCGAGACGATCGCTGTACAGACCGGAGAAGAGCTTGACGAAGCTCGACAGCCCGTCGGCGAGCCCTTCGATGAGGCCGAGCGCGGCCGAGCTGGCGCCGAGCGAGGCGAGCAGGATCGGCATCGCCGCGGTCGCCATCTCGTGGCCGACGTCGGAGCACAGGCTGGCGAGGCCGATTCCGAAGACGGTCCGGTTGAGCCAGCCGGCGCGTTTGGCGGCCGGGGCGGGCGAGCTTCCCGTCGGTGGAGGTTCGCTGGTCATCGAGTGGCCGGACCGATTCGCACCGGTATAGCACGAGTATTCACGCGATATAGCCCGGGCCAGAATTCGGGATATC
>JANWLJ010000191.1 GCA_025450955.1 Polyangium sp. (in: bacteria)
AGCGCTGCGCGCGTACGCGCATGTTGCCGGCGTCCGATCCCGACTGCGGCTCGGTGAGCGCATAAGCGGCGATCACTTCGCCCGACGCGACCGGCGTGACGTACTCGCGCTTCTGCTCCTCGGTGCCGAACTTGGAGATCGGATCGCATACCAGCGAGTTGTTGACGCTCATGATGACGCCGGTCGAGGCGCAGGCGCGCGAGATCTCCTCCATCGCCAGCACGTAAGAGAGGGTGTCGAAGCCGGCGCCGCCGTACGCCTCGGGCACCGCCACGCCGAGAAGCCCGAGCTCGGCCATCCGCGCCACCAGCTCTTTCGGGTGGCGATGGTTGCGATCGATCTCGGCCGCCTTGGGCGCGACCTCGTTCTTCGCGAAGTCGGCGGCGGTCTTCTGAACCAGCTTCTGCTCGTCGGTGAGATCCAGTTCCATCGGGTTCTATCTGCCCTCGAATTTGGCGGGACGCTTGGCCAAAAATGCGCGCATCCCCTCTTTCTGATCGTCGCTGGCGAACAGGAGCGCGAATAATTCCGCTTCGAGATCGCACCCCGCTGCCAGCGAAAGCTCGGCGCTCTGGCGCACCGCGCGTCGCGCGCTCGCGATCGCGAGCGGCCCCTTCTCAGCGATCTTCTCCGCGGTCTTTTTCGCTTCGGCCTGGAGCTGGTCGGGCGGAACCACTTTATTGACCAGCCCGATCCGCAGCGCCTCGTCGGCGCCGATCAGCTCGCCGGTCAAGATGAGCTCCATCGCGCGCGCCTGGCCGATCCTGCGCGCGAGCCGCTGGGTGCCGCCGAAGCCGGGCATCACGCCAAGGTTGACCTCGGGCTGCCCGAACTTGGCCTTCTGCGAGGCGTAGATGAAGTCGCACGCGAGCGCCAGCTCGGTGCCGCCGCCGAGCGCGAAGCCATTGACCGCCGCGATCACCGGCTTCTTCATCGTCTCGATCACGTCCCCGACCCGCCGGCCGGCGGCGGCGAAGTCGCGCGCCTCGATCGGGCCGAGCTCGACCATCTGCGAAATGTCCGCACCGGCGATGAACGCCTTGTCGCCGGCGCCGGTCAAGATCACCGCCCGCAGCCGCGCGTCACCGTCGGCCTCGCGCAGCGCCCAGCCGAGCTCGTCGAGCGTCTTGCGATCGACGGCGTTGAGCGCCGCCTCGCGGGCGATCCGGATGGTGGCGACGAAGCCGTCGACCTCATATTGAATATTGTCGTAATTCGTCATTTTGAATATCCGGTTAATATTTATAAAAACCGCGCCCGCTCTTGCGTCCGAGCCAGCCCGCCGCCACGTACTGCCGGAGGAGCGGCGCCGGCCGATATTTATCGTCGCCGAGCTCGGCGTGCAGCACCTCGGAGATCGCCAGGCAGGTGTCGAGCCCGATCAGGTCCGCGAGCTCGAACGGCCCCATCGGGTGATTGAGCCCGAGCTTGACCCCCGAGTCGATGTCCTCGATCGATCCGAGCGACTCCTGAAGCGCGAAGCAGGCCTCGTTCAAGAACGGAATCAGCAGCCGATTGACGATGAAGCCGGGGATGTCCTTGGCGGTCACCATCTTCTTGCCGAACCGCTCGCCGAGCCCGACGATCGCGCGGTAGGTCTCCTCCTCGGTGGCGAGGCCGCGGACCACCTCGACCAGCTTCATCACCGGCACCGGATTCATGAAGTGCATCCCGATCACCCGCTCGGGCCGCTTGGTCTGCGCGCCGAGGAGCGTGATCGAGATCGACGAGGTGTTCGACGCCAGGATCGCGCCCGGCTTCACCGCCTGATCGAGATCGGAAAAAATCTTCTTCTTCAGCTCCTGATTTTCCGTAGCCGCCTCGACCACCACGTCGCAGTCGGCGAACGCGCCGTGATAGCCCTCGCCGACGCCGATGCGCGAGAGGATCTGCTCGCGATCTTCCGCGCCGAGCTTGCCCTTTTGCACCAGCCGATCGAGCGCGGCGCCGATGCGCTTTTTTCCCTTCTCCGCGAACGACGGCTGGGCGTCGACCAGCACC
Source organism: Polyangium sp. (in: bacteria) (assembly GCA_025450955.1). Classification (GTDB taxonomy): domain Bacteria; phylum Myxococcota_A; class Polyangia; order Palsa-1104; family Palsa-1104; genus JANWLJ01. The sequence goes on from JANWLJ010000191.1 coordinate 2,002, forward strand.
ACCTCGATTCCGGCCTGCGCCGCCACCTGGGCGATGCCGCTGCCCATCTGGCCGGCGCCGACCACGCCGAGCTTCTCGATCTTCATCCGCGCCTTACCTCTCGACGATCATGGCGATGGCCTCACCGCCGCCGATGCACAAAGACGCGCAGCCGCGCTTTACATCCCTGGCGATCATCTCGTAGACCAGCGTGGTGAGCAGGCGCGCGCCCGAGCAGCCGATCGGATGGCCGAGCGCGACCGCGCCGCCGTTCACGTTCACCCGCTTCGGGTCGAGCCCGAGGAGCTGGTTGTTGACGATCGCCACCACCGCGAACGCCTCGTTGATCTCCCAAAGATCGATATCGTTCGTCGACAGCTCCGCTCGCTTCAGCGCGCGCTCGATCGAGACCGCCGGCGCGGTGGTGAACCACTCGGGCGCCTGCGCCGCCTGCGCGAACGAGCGCACCCGGGCGAGGATCTCGAGCCCGCGCTTTTCCGCGACCTCGCGCGCGCACAAGACCACCGCCGAGGCGCCGTCGTTGAGCGAAGAGGCATTGCCCGCGGTGACCGTGCCCTCTTTTTCAAAGGTCGCTTTGAGCGAAGGCAGCTTCTCGATGTCGCCGCGGCCCGGCTCCTCGTCGCTGTCGACCCGCTTCGGCTCGCCCCTGCGCTGCTTGACCTCGACCGGAACGATCTCGGCGCGAAACCGCCCCGACTTCTGCGCCGCGAGCGCCCGCCGATAGGACTCCGCCGCGTAGTCGTCCTGCGCCTTGCGATCGATCTTCTTCTCGCGCGCGCACAGCTCGGCGGCCGAGCCCATATGAAAGTTGTTATAGACGTCCCACAGCCCGTCGTTCACCAGCCCGTCGACGCAGGTCGAGTTGCCGAGCCGCATCCCGGCGCGCGCGGCCGGCAGGTAGTAGGGCACGTTCGACATCGACTCCATGCCGCCGGCGACGATCCGATCGGCGTCGCCGTTGGCGATCGCCTGGGCGGCGAGCGTGACCGCTTTCAGCCCCGAGCCGCACACTTTATTGATGGTCGTGCACGGGGTCTCCTTCGGCAGCCCCGCAAATATCGCCGCCTGCCGGGCGGGCGCCTGCCCAATCCCGGCTTGCAGCACGCAGCCCATCAGCACCTCGTCGACCTCATTCGGGCGCAGGCCCGCGCGCTCGAGCGCCGCTTTGATCGCGATCGCGCCCAGCTCCGGCGCCTTCAGAGCGGCCAGCGCGCCCTGAAAGCTGCCGATCGGAGTGCGCGCCGCGCCGACGATCACCACCTCCCGCATGAGGTCTCCTTTCGCCCGTGGGGGCATAGCGCAAAACGCGGAAAATATAAAGCCGCCGCGCGCCGAGTCAGCCCACCGGCGATTTGACCGAGAGCGCCGATTGCGTTTACGGTGAGCCGATGCCTCGCTTGGGCCTCCTCTTCTTATGCGTGCCTCTGCTCTTTAGCTGCGCCGACCAAAAGGGACCCGCCATCCGCATCCTCATCGCCCACGCGGCCGACGCCAAGACCGGGCGCTGCATCGATCCGGACGGCACCCAGCCAAACGATGAGCCGCTCACCGACAGCACCATGCGCATCTCGATCCGGGCGCACGCGCCGAACGATCCGGGCGGCTCGTTTCTCTGCGACCGGGTGCTGCACGCGCCGACCGAGCAGCCCTATCTGCGCCTGTCGACGAACGGGATCGCCACCGTCGACATTTATGCCGAGATGTTTCGCCAGGCCGATATGAGCGATCCCACCCTCGGACAAAATGCCCAGGTCGGGCCGTTTCGCCGCGTCGCCTCGGGCCAGCTCCTCGGGCTCCCCGTCGACGGCAGCCCGCTTCCGATCTTGCGGCTGTTTCCCACCCAGTCGTTTCGCTGCGTCGCCGATCGGCTGCACCAGGCGCGCGCCTTCCACAGCGCGACCCTCCTTCCCGACGGGGAGGTGCTGTTCGTCGGCGGCGTCTCCGCCAGCCCCGATCCCAACCAGCCGAGCGACGCGCTCGACGGCAACGACCACCTCTTTTTGACCGGCACCGTCGAGGTGTGGAGCCCGGCGACCGGCAAGTTCACCCAGGTCACCGAGCCGATGGGGCTTCAGCCGCGCGCGTTTCATCAGGCCGCGCTCCTAAACGACATCCCGCCCTATCAGATCCTGCTCGTCGGCGGAATCACCAGCCCGACCCCGACGAGCCCGGTGCTCGCACCCAATCAAGGCGCCACCGAGGGCACCCGCTTCGCGCCGTTCGACGTCGGCACGGTGCCGGTGCCGCTGCCGATCCAGGCGGCGAGCGCCGAGGTGCTCACCTTCACGCCCGATCCCACCATGCCGAGCGCGACCTGGGCGCCGGCCGCCGGCTTCGCTCCCGGCGCGTTTCAGGCAGGCGCGCCGCTCAAAGGCGGAATCGCGGTGGCGGGTGGGATCGACTACACCCCCGGCGTCGACGGCACGGTGCTCACCCACTCGACCGAGATCACCTCCCAGGTGAACGGCGGCGCACCGAACACCGGGATGATCTCGACCGCGCGGGTAGGCGCCACCCTCTCGCCGCTCTACGGCGACACAGCGCTGGTGTGGGGCGGCGGGCGCGCGCCGATGGACCCGGGCGGCGATCTGGTCACCGGCCTCACCAGCGCCGCACCGAAGGGAGCCGCGGTGATGCTCGCCACCACCCCGCTCACCCAATTTCACACCGCGACGGTGTTCACCGCGAGCGCGAACGCGGCCAGCGTGCTGGTGACCGGCGGCTTTACCGTCGGCGCGGGGGCGATCGCGATGCAGCCGCCCGCCGCGGCGGAGGCGGCGCGGGTGTTGTCGATCACCGACGGCAAGCCGATCACCGCCGCCCCGGTCACCCTCTCCGGCTACAGCGCCGATCCGGTGTGCATGGATCCCGCTCGCTATCGCCCGGCGGGTTGGGAGAGCGCGACCCTTTTGCCGTCGGGGCAGGTGCTGGTCACCGGCGGCTCGCCCACCTTCGTCGCCGGCGCGACGCCGTGCAACGACTGCGAGATGGGCGGCGCGGGCCTGCTCTGCTCGCTCGATCAGGCCTCGCTCTTCATTCCGCCCTCGACCCTGGCCAAGCTCTCGCCGATGCAGGTCGGCCGCTACGGCCACTCCTCGACCCTGCTCTCCGACGGCACGGTGCTGATCGCCGGCGGCCTCAATCAATCCTCGGGCGCGCCGCGCACCGTCGGGGACGCCGAGATCTACAACCCGCGCGGCTACGTGCCGCTCTACAACACCGCCGATCCGGCCACTCCCGACGCCGACGATCCGCTCGCCGTCGACATCAAGAACGCCGGCCTCGCCCGCGCCCCCGGCGACGTGGCCCGCGATCCGCACAACAACTTCCCGCCCGCCAAGCCCTGCGGCAGCTTTTAATCTAGTTCAGCTGTTTGCCCGAGAGGTCGAGCGGGTAGTGGCCGGCCGAGTCGATATGCAGCGGACGGTTGAAGTCGCGCGCCGGCTTGCCCGCGCGCGTGAGATGGACGCCCACCGAGTAGTCGCCGGGCGGAAGCCGCACCCGACGCTGATCCTGCGCGGGTGCGCCGCTCGGATAGAGCAGCCGCAGATCGCGCACCACCCGCTCGTGGGAATCGGTGAACACCAAGGTCGCGTCGCGCACCGACGGCGCCTCGGGACCGAAGGACAGCTCGAGGTCGGCGTCGACGGGATGCTGAAACAGGAGCATGGCCGCCACCACGATCGCGACCACCAGCACCAGGAGCCCGAGGCGACGTTTCATGAGCGAGAAGGTAGCGCGTTTGGGCGCGCTATACTTGCCTGGCGCCCTGGTGAGCGAGGGGCCGTTCGTGAAGCGAGGTAGCAAATGAAACCGATGTGGCTGGGCCTGATCTTCTTGGTCGGCTGCGCGCCGGGCACGCGCGAGCTGCGGCTGCGCGCCGACGTCGATCCCCTGCTCGAGCGGGGACAGATCGCGCCCGCGATCGCCGCCGCCGAACGGGCGGGCGGCCTCGATGCGCGGAGGCGACGAGCCGCCGCCGAGACGGTGGTGTGGTCGGCGCTGCGCGCGCCCGCGGCCGGGGTGAGACTGCGCGCGGTCGAGGTAGCTCAGGCGCTCGCCGATCCGCCGCTCGATCGGCTCCTTCCCGAGCGGCTCGCCGATCCCGACGGGCGGGTGCGCGCGGTGGCCGCCGCGGCGCTCGCCGGACAATCCGAAGCGGCGGTGGCGGTGCTCGATCGCGCGCTCGCCGATCCCGATCCGCGTGCCCGCGCGCTCGCGCTCGACGGAATCGCGCACGCCACAGATCCCGCGGGCGCGCTCACCCGCCTCGCCGCCGATCCCGATCCGTCGGTGCGGAGCGCCTGCGCCGACACGCTCGCCCACTTCACCGCGCCTCGCGCGCTCGGCCATCGTCTGCTCTCCATGCTCGCCACCGACGCCGACGCCGGCGTGCGCTCCGCGGCGCTGCGGGCCTTGGGCGCGCGCGGCGACCGTAGCGCGCTGCCGGCGATCGAGCAGGCGCTCTCCGACCCCGCGCTCGCGCCGCGGCTGGCCGCGCTGTGGGCGCTCGCGCGCCTCGACGGTGGATCTCCGCGCCTGCTCGCGCTCGCCTCTTCGGGCCCGAGCCCGCTCGATCGCTTCGTCGCGCTGCGCGCGGCGGTGCAGCTCCACGCGCTCGGCCGCTCGGACGTGCTGGATGCGGTGCGCGCCGCCGCCGCCGATCGTCGCGCCGACGAGCGCGAAGCGGCGATGAACGCCGCCGGTCAGCTCGGCCTGGCGGGCGCGACGCTCGCAAGGCCTCTTCTTCGCGATCCCGAGCTGGCGGTCCGGCTCGCCGCCGCGCGCGCGCTCGTCCACCTCGGCCACCTCGAAGAGGCGCGGCAGGTGCTGCTCGCCGCGCTCACGACTCCGCTCGCGCTCGACGCCGCCGACGAGCTCGCGCGCCTCGGCGATCCGCGCGGCACAGCTCCGCTCGATGCCGCCCTGCGCGCCGCCGATCCCGCGACTCGCCGCCTGGCGGTAGCGCTCCTCGCGCCGCTTCCGGGAAGCGAGCCCGCGCTCACCCACGCGCTCGCCGATTCCGATTTCGAGGTGCGCTTGACCGCCGCCGAGGCGCTGCTCCGTCGCGCGCTCGGCCCGCGCCCCGAGCGTTGATGAAAACTTAAAAGCCCGCCTGAAGCTGCACCGCGATCAGGTGGCCCGAGCGCCGGCGGGTGTCGAACGGATCGGCGGCGGTGTCGTGGCGATAGGTGTAGCTGAGCTGCGCTTTACACGCCTCGCGCCAGAAGTAGTAGTTGACCACCCCGCCTACTTCGAGCGCGCTCTCCGGCTTGTCGCCGATCACGCCGACGGCCGGTCTTCCGAGCGCGGGGAGCTCGGCGTAGGAGGCGCGCGCGCCGAGCTCGAGCCCGCGCCACGCCATCGCCGAGAGCTGCCCATAGCCGCCGTGGAAATTCCGGTTCGCGCGTCCGAAGCCCGGCTCTTCCTGCCGAAAAAAATATTCGCCCTCGAGCGCCAGCCCGCGCCACGCCACCTTCGCCTCGGCATCGACCGAGATCACCCCCACGTAGGCGATGCGCCCATTGTGATCGAGATCGTCGAACGGCGGCAGCGCGTCGGTCGGCGCGAGGTCGTAATGGATCGCGCCGCCGAGCGAGAAGCGCGGCGGCCGGGTGCGCGCGCGATCGCCCTCGACGAGCGGCAGCGGCCCGAGCGGCGCGATCGTCACCCGCGCGGTGTAGGCGAGATCGAGGTTGTCGTTCTGCACCGCGGGCCCGGCGTCGACCCCGTCGGTGATCGCGAGCTCGAGCCGCAGCCGCTTTCGCCACAGGAGCGCCTGGACCAGCCCGCCGAGATCGCGATCGAAGGTGAAGGCGAGCGTCGCCAGCGCGCGGTCGGTGAAGCTCTGATTGAGCGCGCTCACCAGCCGCTGCCGCGAAAACGGCACCTTGAACTGACCGGCGCGCACGGTGAGCCACGCGAGCGGCCGCACCTCGAGATAGAGATCGCGCACCGTCGCCGCGCCGCCCTGCGCGGTGTACTGCGCGCCGAAGTCGAACATCGCCTCTACCGAGATGAAGCCGAGCACCTCGGCGTCGAGCGCGAGCTGCGCGTGATGGAGATCGAAGCCCGAGCGGTTGTCGGTCGGCGCCGGGACGATCGCCGCCTGATAGCGCGCCTGCTCCGCCGCGTTGACGGTGAGCGAGACCGGCCCGGCGCGCAGGCTCAGCCCGTCGTGATAGCCGAGCGACACCGGCTGGGTCTCCTCGGCGCCGGCCCGCGCGCCGAAAAGGAGGCACAGCGCCAGCATGCACCCCCAAAGCTCGCGACGCATCGCCGCGCCAGCATACACTTTCCGCCGCGCCCAATGGCGCTCGCGCCGGCGCGCACCATAATTTACTCATGGCCCGGCGGCTCCCCCGCTTCTCGCGCAAGGTGTTCCGCCCGCCGCCGCGCCCGCCGAGCGCCAAGGGCGCGCGCATTCGCAAGCGGCGCGTCCGGCGTTGAGGCGCGCGATCCGGTCTTAGCGGGCGCGCTCGCGCCCGAGCCAGTCGATCACCGCCTCGAGCTCGTCGTCCGAGAGCTTGGCCGCGACCTTCGGCATGTCGTTCTTGCGGCCGAAGAAGCGATCGCCCCCCGGATCGGTGAGAAACGCTTTGAGCCACTCGGGCGAGGCGCGTCCGCCGAGGTTGGGGGTGCCGTCGCCTTCGCCCTTTATCCCGTCGGTGTCGTGGCACTCGTCGCAGCTCTCGGACTCGAACACCTCCCGCCCGCGCACGGCCAGCTTCGCGTTCACCCCGCGCGATCCGCCGAGCGAATAGACCCACTCGACCAGCGCGTCGAAGTCGGCGCCGGTCGGCTTGACCGGCTTCATCCCGCGCACCCGCGTCTTTCCGTAGAAGCGATCGTTTTCCGGATCTTTCAAGAACGCGCGAATCCAGCCGCGCGAGGACCAGCCGTCGAGATCGGGCGCCTTCCGCTCGCCCGCGCCCTGATACGTGTGGCATCCGCCGCAGCGCTCGGCGTAGGCGGTGCGCGCGCGCTCGACCGGATCATTTTCGTACACCGCGACGCCGCCGGCGGGCGGCACGCCCTTTGTCGCCAGCGCGAGCGCGCGGCGGCTCTCCGCCTCCGCCTGGACGCGAGACTTCTGATAGGCCGCGTTGTGTTTGTCGGCGCGCGACGCCAGCACGCCGAGCGTCACCGCGCCGCCGAGGATCGCCACCACCGCAAAGATGAGCGCCTTGCGCGCGCCGGGCGCGCGATCGGGCCCGCGATCGACGAGCGGCAAGAAGAACAGCACGCCCCCGGCGACGAGCGGCACGCCGATCGCCGCGACCACCTCGAGCCGCCCGGGAAAATATTTGAGGAGCTGATAGAGCGGCAGGAAG
>JANWLJ010000192.1 GCA_025450955.1 Polyangium sp. (in: bacteria)
CCGCGTTCCACTACTCGTCGAGATTGCCGAGGCCGGCGGCCTCGTAGATGAGGCCCCAGCGCACGCCGCGATCGGAGACCAGGCAGCGATCGGCGCCTGCGCGGGCGAGCACCCGCTCGAGGATCACTGCGCCCGCATAGATCACGTCGGCGCGTCCCGGCGCCAGGCCCGGCGTGCGCAGCCGATCGGCGAGCGGGGTGCGCCCGAGCCGCTCGACGGTCTCGACCAGCGAATCGTACGAGAGCTCCGAGCCGTGCACGCGCTCGCCGTCGTAGACGCTGAGCCCCTGGCTCATCGCCGCGAGCGTAGTGACGGTGCCCGCGATCCCGACGAGGGTCCCGCGCGGGGCCGGCGCCTGATCGAGCGCAGCGTCGACGGTGGCTCTGAGCGCGGCGCGCTCCTCGTCGGTCGGCGGGTCGTGACGAAGCAGCCGCTCGGTGAGCCGCACCGAGCCGATCGGCAGGCTCACCAGCTCTTCGATCGCGCGCTCACCGACGAGCAGCTCGGTCGAGCCGCCGCCGATGTCGAGCACGGTGCGCGCTCCGCGCAAGCGCGGAAACGACGCGCTCACCGCGCGAAACGAGAGGCGCGCCTCGCGCTCGCCGTCGATCACGACAAAGCGCCCACCGACGGTCCCGAGGAGCGCGGTGGCGTCGTTGACGAAGAGGTGGCCGTTTTGCGCGCGGCGCAGCGCCTCGGTGCCGACCGCGAGCACGTGCGCGCACGAGCGGGCGCGGATGCGATCGACGAAGCGAGCGAGCACCGCGCGGGCGCGGGCGATCGCCTCGGGCTTGAGCGCGCCGGTCGCGTCGAGCCCTTCACCGAGCCGCACGATCTCGGCCTGCTCTTCGATCGCGCGGGCGCCGTCGGGACCGACGTCGGCGATGAGCAGGAGCAGGGTGTTGGTGCCGCAGTCGATCGCCGCGACGCGCATCGCTACTTGAGCGCCGGGCCCCACGCCGGCGCCGCCGCCGCGCCGCGATAGACCTGCCGCTCGACTCGCCCGTCATAGGTCGAGATCCACACTCCGCCGCGGCTCGACTCGTAGACGATCGCGCGGCCGTTCGGCGCCCAGCTCGGGTGCTGGTTCGAGCCCTGGCCCTGGGTGATGCGCACCATCGCGCCGGTGTCGGCGTTGACGGTGAAGATGTCGTAGGCGCCCTTCTCGTCGCGGGCGGTAAACGCGATGAGCGGCTCGTCCTTCTTCGGCGACCAGGCGGGCGTCTGGTTGTAGTTGCCGCGGCGGGTGAGCCGCTGCTGATTGGAGCCGTCGGCGTTCATCACCCAGATCTGCGGCGAGCCGAACCGATCGCTGACGAACGCGATCCGTTTTCCGTCGGGCGACCAGGAGCACGAGGTGTCGATGAACGGCGTGTGGGTGAGCCGCTTGATGATCGCGCCGGCGGTGCTGAGGAGATAGAGCTCCGAGTTACCGTCCTGCGACAGCGTCGCGCAGATCTCGCGCCCGTCGGGCGAGAAGGCGGCGCCCATATTGAGCCCGGGACGCGCCGAGAGGAGCTTCGGCCGCCCGCCGCCCGCCGCGATCAGATAGAGGTCGGGCTTGCCGCCGAGATAAGAGGTGAACGCCAATTCGGCGCCGCTCGGCGACCAGGCCGGCATCAGGTTTTGGGAGCGGTTGGTGATCGCGTGGACGCCCGCGCCGTCCCAATCCATCACCATCAAATCGCGACGCCGCCCGCTCGCGCCGCTCGAAAACGCGATCCGCGAATTGAAGAAGCTGTCTTCGCCGGTGTAGTACTTGACCACGTCGCTCGCCCACTGGTGGACGAGCAGCCGCGCGTTCGCCATCGTCCCGCGATAGCTCTTGGTCAGGACCGGCTGGTTGCCCTGCGACACGTCGTAGAGGCGAAACTCGAAGCTCACGTTGTCGCCGAACGGCGTGACCCGCGCCTTGATCACTCCGGCGGCGCCGATGTTGGTCCAGTCCGGCGGGTTGATGCTCAAGCCCTCGGCGGCGAGATTGGCGAGATAGGCCTTGGGATCGAGCACGCGAAAAAAGCCGGCGAGCGACAGATCGTTCGACGCGACCTCCTGCACCATCTTCGCGAGGCGCTGCGGACCGTAGTCGCCGATCGGCAGCGGAATGGCGAGCTTGTAGAGGTTGGTGCCGCCGGCGGTGATCTGAAAACGGATCGGCCCGCTGTTTTGCGCCTGCGCGGTCGCCGACAAAAGGAGCACGGCGGAGGCGAGCATCACGATCGAGCGCTTCACGGTCACAGGCTCCTCATGGATGGATGAAGGTCGGGCAGAGCTGGCCGTGCGCGGCCGCGGTGCGCAGGTTGTCGTGGCCGCCCTGCACCACCCGGTCGGGCGGCGGCGGCAGCCGCTTGAGCATGGCGAGCGTCGCGTCGAGCGAGCTGTCGAACTGGCTGTTGCCGCTCTTGCGCACGATCTCGTAGTGGATGAACGCGCCCGACGAGGTGATGGTCAAGCAGACGTCGGCCGAGAGCTTGGCGAGCTGGCTCGATCGAATGGTGGTCGGGATCTGCCACGCGGTGCCGATCACGTCCATGAGCTGCTGGATGTAGGGATCGCCCGAGGCCTCACTCGCGGTGCCGGCGCGCGAGCCGGTGAGCGAGCCGACGTTGTTGTCGTCGTCGGGCACCACCGGATCGTCCTGGTTCAGATCCTTGAACAGCTCGGCGTGGGTCTTCTTGAGCGGATCGGTCTGGTCGGGCGGCTTCTCGTCTTTGTCGAGGTGCGGCAGCGCGTGCAGATCCTTGGCGACCTTGATCGTCTGCGCCGGACCTTTGGTGATCACCCGCCCGTGCTTGTGCGGCAGAAACGAAAGATCGCGCGGCTTGCCGAACCGCACCAGCTGCGCGTTGACGTAGGCGCCGACGAGCAGTGGCGGCTTGTCCTCGCCGTGATGATGGCTGAGGTAGAGCGCGCCGAGCACTCCGAGGTGGGCGGCGGCGGTGACGAGCAGCCCCGCCACCATGAACGGTCCGCGCGGGCGCTGTGCCACCATGTTCATCGTCATTTCAACGGATCGGTGACGAGCCCGATCTTGGTTCCGCCGTTTCGTGAGATCGCCGCCATGATCTTGACCACCACCCCGTAGGGAAGCTCCTGGTCGGCGTGAACGTAGACCTCGCCCTCGGCCTGCAGCTTGGCGTTGCCCTTGAGCGCGCTCTCGAAGTCGGGGCCGAACTTGAACGGCGTCTTGACGATGTAGACCAGCCCGTCCTTCTCGAACGACTTCGGGACGGTGACGATCAGCTTGCCCTGGTCGTCGGGGATCGCCTGCGCGTCGGCCTTGGGCAGGGTCACCGGCACGCCGGTCTGGAGCATCGGCGCGGCCACCATGAAAATGATCAGCAGCACCAGCATCACGTCGACGAGCGGCGTGACGTTGATGTCCGAGACCATCCCTCCACCGCCGCCTCCCGTCGACATGCCCATGGAAAGTCTCCCGCTACCTCAGGAAGTGGCGCTTGACGATGTTGAGGAAGTCGTTGGCGAACGAGTCCATCTCGGCGGTGAGCACCTTGATCTTGCGGAGAAAGAAGTTGAACGCCATCACGCACGGGACCGCAGCGATCAGGCCGACCGCGGTGGTGCCGAGCGCCTCGGCGATGCCCGGCGCGACCGTCGCCAGATTGGCCGAGCCGTTGTTGGCGATCGAGTGAAAGGCGTCGATGATGCCGATGACGGTGCCGAACAGACCGATGAACGGCGCCGCCGATCCGACGGTGGCCAAAAACGGGATCATCCCTTCGAGGTGGGTGGTCTCGCTGGTGAACGCGCGACGGAGCGCGCGCTCGACGTTCTCGAGCTCGCCGCCCTCGTGCATGCTCCCCGCGCCGCCGCCCTCTTTGGCCTTCTGCAGCTTGGAGAGCTCGACGTAGCCCGCCTTGAACATGTAGGCGATCGGGCTGCGCTTGCGCGAGTCGGCCTCTTGATAGACGGTGTCGAGCCGCTTGGCCTGCCAGAACGCTTCGAGGAATCGCACCGACTCGCTCTGCGCGCGCTGAAGGTAGAACCACTTGTAGCCGATCACGTACCAGCCGATGATCGACAAGCAGACCAGGAGGAACAGGACGCTGCGCACCACTCCCGAGGCGCCGAGGAGGAGTTGCAGAAGGTCGAAGCCGCCGCCGCTACCGGAGAGAAGAACGGTCGCCATCGTGGAATGAAGGGGTATCATGCGGATCGGGTGATGACAAGGCGACTCTCCCTCGCGGCGCTGCTCCTCCTGGCGCTTCAGACCGGCTGCTCCGACGGGAACCAGGGGGCGGTGAGCGTGCGCTGGCGGATCACCGATTTGTCGACCGGGGTCTCCTACGACCCGCTCGACCGCGGCGCCTCCGACGGCTCGGGCGCGTGCGTCTGTCAGGCGGGCGATCGCGCCGCCGGCTGCGCGGCCAGCTACGGCTGGGTGGTGCACGCGGTCCGGCTGATCGTCGCCGATCCCGAAAGCGGCGCGCCGGTGGCGGTCGCCGATCCCTACGTGCTGTTCGCCTGCAAGTCGCGCGAGGCGACCACCCCGTTCCACATTCCGCCCGGCTCGTGGGCGCTTTCTTTGCGCGCCTACAATCCAGCCGCTCCCCAGGCCGGTGACGAAGGCACCACTCCGGCGCCGGTCGTGCGCGATGTGCGCGCGGCGTCGATCACCAAGCTCGACGTCATCCAGATCGGGGTCCACCGCCCGCCGGTGTTCCCGCCCGTGCCCGACGGCGGCGCCGACGGGGGAGCTGCCGACGGGGGATCGCCCGATCTGGCGGGCGCTGATTTCTCAGTCCCGAACCCGCCCTAGCCGCGCCTCACCTTGCCGCGCCCGCGCCGGGCGTTACCTTGACAGTCGTATCATGCCGCGTTCACGCCGTTCGCAATCGACCTGGGGGCTAAGGCCGTCGCCTGGTGTCATCTGGATTCTCGCCGTGCTGGTGGGGGTGTTCGTGGTGGACGCGGTCCTGCGCCATCCACCGTTCATCCTCGCGCATTTGGCGCTCCATCCGCATCTCGCGCTCGGGCGCGAGCCGTGGCAGCTCCTGACGAGCGCGCTGGTGCACGTCCAGCTCGGCGCGCTGGCCTCGAGCGCGATCGCGATCTGGCTGTTC
>JANWLJ010000193.1 GCA_025450955.1 Polyangium sp. (in: bacteria)
CGATCCCAAACGGGATCGATCTGTCGCGCTTTTTTCCCGACGCGTCGGCGCGCGCCGAGGTGCGCCGCGAGCTCGGCATCCCCGAGGACGCCTGGGTGGCCGGCACCGTCGGGCGGCTGGCGCCCGAGAAAGAGCAGGCGCTGCTCATTCTCGCGCTCGCCCCGCTGCTCGCGAATCATTCGGCGCGGCCGCGCCATTTGCTGATCGTCGGCGACGGGCCGGAGCGGGCGCGTTTGGAAGATGCAGTCGCGGCGCTCGGCGAACCGGGCACGCGGGTGCACCTCACCGGCGCGCGCAAGGACGTGCCGCGCCTGCTCCGGGCGCTCGACGCGTTCGTGCTCTCGTCGAGCACCGAGGGGCTGCCGCTGGTGATCCCCGAGGCGATGGCGAGCGGGCTGCCGGTGGTCTCGACGGCGGTGGGCGGCATCCCCGGCGTGGTCGAAGAGGGCGAGACCGGTTTTTTGGTCGCGGCCGGCGACGGGGCCGCGCTCGCCGCGCGCCTGGAACGCCTTGCCTCGGAGCCCGCGCTCGTGGAAAGATTCGGTCGACGCGCCCGTCAGATCGCGCTCGACCGCTACTCCGCCGATCGAATGGTGCGCGACTACCTCGACGTCTACGGCGAGATCTTGAACCCATGAGTGATGACATCGAAGCGAGGGTGCGCGCGGTGGTGGTGCGGGTCGCCAAGCTCGACGGCGAGCGGGCCGGCTTCGCCGCCGACGCCGATCTGTTCCGCGATCTGGGCGTCGAGTCGACGGTCGCGCTCGACCTGCTCCTGTCGCTCGAAGAGGAGCTCGGCGTCTCGATCCCCGACGATAAATTCGGCGACGCCCGCTCGCTCACCGCGCTCGCCACGCTCGCCCGAGGACTGCTCGCATGAAATTCACGCTGCCGCTGCCGAAAATAGTCGACGCCGATCTGGCCGCCGACGTCGAGAAGCAGGCGCCCTACGCGTCGCCGAACGTGCGCAAGCTGCGGGTCGCCGCCGATTTCACCTCGGTCGAGGTCGAGCTCGAGCCGGGCGCCGACGCCGACGAGGTGCGCGGCAAGGTCGAGCGCTTCCTCACCACCATGGTCTCGAAGTACCGCGCGCTCGAGCGCAAGGAGCTGTACCGCAACGTTCGCCGCGACGCCGCGCCCTATGAGACCGGCGTCTACGAGGAGCTCAAGCGGCGCGGCTGGGTGCTCGAGCTCGGCCGCGGGCAGGTCGGGCTGGCCGGTCCCGCGCTCGCCCTCTCGCGCACGCTCGACGAGGCCTGCGCCGAGCTCGGCCGCACCCGGTTCGGCGCCGCCGAAGCGGTCTATCCGTCGCTGATCCCAGCGGAGGTGCTCGGCCGCTGCGGCTATTTCTCGTCGTTCCCGCAGGCGGTCTCGCTGGTCGCCCACCTCGTCGAGGATTACGACCTCATCGAGGAGTTCCGCCAGGCCAACGTCGGCTCGCCGCAGCTCACCATCCCGCGCGCCGCCGCCATCCCGACGCCGGAGGCCTGCCTCACCCCGGCGGTCTGCTACCACTGCTATCAGTCGCTCGAGGGACGGCGCCTCACCTCCGGCCACACCGTCACCTCGAACGGCAAGTGCTTCCGCTACGAGTCGAAGAACATCACCGGGCTCGATCGCCTGTGGGACTTCACCATGCGCGAGGTGATCTTCGTCGGCGCCGAGGCGTGGGTGACCGAGCGGCGCCAGGCGGCGATCGCCGCGGTGCTCGAGCAGGTGGCCGCGTGGGATCTCGACTGCGTGATCGAGACCGCCAACGATCCCTTCTTCCCGACGGTGCACGCGACCAAGACCTACTGGCAGGTGCGCAGCGATCTCAAGTTCGAGCTGCGGCTCGGGGTCGAGCCCGGATCGGGCGGCGCGCCGCGCACCATCGCCTGCGGCTCGTTCAACCTGCACGAAAACTTCTTCGGCAAGACCTTCGGGATTACCGCCGATGACGGCCAGCCCGCCTTCACCGGCTGCGTCGGCTGGGGCCTCGAGCGTTGGGTATTGGCGGCGTTCACCCAGCACGGCTTTACCCCGGCGCGCTGGCCCGAGGCGTTGCGCGGCAAGATCTTTCCAAGCGATCGCTGATGGGGCTCATCGACGAGCTGATCCTCCACGTCAAGCGCGGCGACGGCCGAGCGGCGCGGCTCGCGCGCGATGCGTATCACCGCCTGCTCGCGTTCAACCTCCCCGATACCCAAGCGACCCGCCGGCTCTTCTCGTCCCTGTATTACGCGCCCGACGCGGCGGTCTCGGGCGGCGAGCTGATCGCCGCGAAGCTGCTCTACGAGCCGATGGTGCGCGCGCGCTTTCATCGGGTGGGCGCGCGCCTCCGAATGTCGTCGCTGCCCTACGTGAGCGGCCACGCGCGGATCACCATCGGCGACGACTGCACGCTCTCCGGATTCGCGGTCACCTCGGGGCGCTTCCTCGATACCCCCGAGCTCATCATGGGCAACCACTGCACCATCGGAAACCTGGTGATGTTCTCGGTCAACCAGCGCATCACGCTCGGCGATCACGTCTGGATCGCGGCGCGCACCACCCTCTTCGACTCCGACGGCCATCCCTCCGATCCCGAGCGTCGCCTGAGCGGCGACAACCAGCTCACCGCCGAGGACATCAAGCCGGTCACCATCGAGGACCACGTGTGGATCGGCCGCGGCGCGCACATCTTGAAGGGCGTCACCATCGGGCGCGGCGCGATCGTCGCCGCCGGCTCGGTGGTCGCCTCCGATGTGCCGGCGGGCGCGATGGCGATGGGCGTTCCGGCCCGCATCGTCAAGCGCTAGCCCGCGACGTGATATGGTGGGCGAGGTGTCGAGACGCGTACAGGTCGCGCGTTGGCTCGAACGGGCCGGGGTGATCGAGGGATTTCTGCGCCTGCGCGCGCTGGCGCCGAGCCCGTGGCTGCCGATCCTCTCGTATCACCGGGTCGCGCCGCTGCCGCCCGATCATGCCTTCGAAGACGGCGTCATCGACGCCACCCCCGAAGAGTTCGATCGGCAGGTGGCGATGGTGACGCGCTACTTCAACGTGATCGGCAGCGAGGAGCTGTGCGCGTGGGCGGAGGGCGGCAAGCTGCCGCCCAACCCGCTCGCGATCACCTTCGACGACGGCTATCGCGACAATCACGCGGCCGCGCTGCCGATCCTCGCGCGTCACGGCGCGCGCGCGATTTTTTTCGTCGCCACCGCGTATGTCACCGAGCGGCGCCTCTTCTGGTGGGATCGGATCGCGTACCTGCTCAAGCGCTCGGCGCGCGAGCGGATCGAGGTCGACTATCCGGCGCCGCTGGTGGTCGAGCTCAAAGGCGATCGGGCGCCGGCGATCTCCGCGGTCCGGCGGCTGGTGCGCGATCAGCCGGGGCTCGACATCGAGCGCTTTCTCGTCGAGCTCGGCCGCGCTGCGGAGGTCGCCTTCGACGCCGCCACCGAGCGCCGGCTCGCCGACGAGCTGCTCATGACCTGGGACGAGGTGCGGGCACTGCGCGCGGCGGGCATGGACGTCGAGTCGCACACCCGCACCCATCGGGTGCTGCAGACGCTCTCGCCGGGCGAGATCAAAGCTGAGCTCTCCGGCTCGCGCGCCGATCTCGAGCGCGAGCTCGGCGGCAAGGTGCGCGCGCTCTCCTATCCGGTCGGCAAAGCGATCGCGAACGTTCCGGCGATCCGCGAAGCGGTGCGCGAGGCCGGCTATCAAATCGGCTTCTCCAACGCCTCGGGGGTGAACTCTCGCTGGCGATCGTCGCGCTTCGATCGGTTCGACGTGAGGCGGCTGTCGATGGAGCTCGGGCTGCCGCACCCGTTCTTTCGCGGGATGCTCGCCATCCCCTTTCTCTCGGCCTGATCGGGTGGCGCTCGAGATCTCGATCGTCGAGCGGCCCGAACAGCTCGCCTCGCTGTCGGAGGAGTGGAGCGCGCTGTGCGCTCGCTCGGATCAGAACGAGCCGACGCTCTCGCCGTTGTGGCTCGGTCAGTGGTGGCGGGTGTTCGGCGGGCAGAGCGGGCGGCGCCTCAAGCTGGCGCGATTTGTCGACGGGGAGCGGCTGGTCGGATTGGTGCCGCTGTGCGCGCGGCTCTTTTGGCACCGGCCGGCGCTGCCCTTCCGGCGGCTCGAGCTTTTGGCGAGCGGCGAGGACGAGGCCGACGAGATCTGCTCCGACTATCTCGGCCCAATCGCTGAGCGCGGCGCCGAAGAAGAGGTCGCGCGCGCGCTCGCGGCCGCGCTCTATTCCGGCGCGCTCGGCGGCTGGGACGAGCTGGTCTTGCCGGCGATGGACGGCTCGCGCGCGCTCCCTTCGCTGATCGCCGGCGCGCTCTAAAACGCCGGGCTGCACGCGGAGCGGCGGGTGACCGGCACCGCGCCCTACATCCCTTTGCCGTCGAGCTGGAAGGGCTATCTCGCGCTTCTGCCGTCGTCGCGGCGGTACCTGGTGAATCGCTCGCTGCGCGACTTCGCCGCCTTCGCCGGAGAGCCGCCGCGCGCGCACTTCGCTCAAAACGCGAGCGAGCTGAAAGAGGGCCAGCGGATCTTGAAGGCGCTGCACCAGGAGCGCTGGAGCGAAGGCGGCGATCCCGAGGCCGGGGTGTTTCGCTCGCCGCGCTTCAGCGCGTTTCACGACGCGGTGATGCCGAAGCTCCTCGAGGCGGGCGCGCTCGAGCTCGGTTGGCTCTCGGCGCGTGGCGAGCCGTTTGCCGCTGTCTACAACATTGTTTGGAACGGCAAGGTCTACTTCTACCAGAGCGGGCGCAAGCTCGAGGTGCCGAAGGGAATCCGGCCGGGGATCGTGCTGCATGCCCTGGCGATCGAGCGCGCGATCGCGGCCGGCCTTCGCGAGTACGACTTTCTCGCCGGCGACTCGCAGTACAAGCTGCAGCTCGCGCTCGCCACCCGGCCGCTCGTCGAGGTTCGCGCGGTGCGCGCGCCGCTCCGCGAACGGGCGCGCCTCCTCACCGCCTTTGCGATCGCGCGCAGCCGAACGCTGCGGGCCCGGCTGCGCCGCGCGCCCTGATTTTTACCCTTGCGCCTGGCGGAGCGGCTCGACCGCGTCGTCGGTGCCGGCGGCGCGGGTGACGGCGAACGCGGTGCGGAAGCGAGCCAGGCGCGAGCGAAGATCGCGGGGCGCGTCGAGCCCGGGGAAGATCGCGTCCTCGACGCCGTTCATGATCCGGTTTACCCACTCGCCGGTGGCCGGCGGCGTGCCGTCGCGCCAGAGCTCCTCGAACACCGCCATCTGCTTGGCGCGCCCGTGGTGGATGAGCTTGGGCGCGGTGATCCCGAGCGTCGCCAGATCGCGCTCCATCGCCTTGAGCGAGGTGAGGGTCCAAAAAACAATCCGGAGCTGAAACAGCGTGGTCGCGACGCCCTCGGCCGGCGACATCTTGCGGAGCAGCGCCGGCAGATACTGGGTCCCGAGCCCGACGTGCCGCGCCTCGTCCTTCTCGTAATAGAGGAGCAGATCGGCGAGCACCGGCTCGACCCGCGACTCGCGCACCGTCTGAAAAATGGTGAGCGCGATGGTCTCGATCATGAGCTGCATGCCGAGGATCTTGTAGGTGAGCTTGGGCGCCTCGAGCGTCAGATCGAGCACCCGCTGCGAGCAGGGATCGATGCGGGTCGGCGTGTAGCCGAGCTCGCGCAGGTAGTCGTACATGACGTAGAAGTGGCGCGCCTCGTCGTGCGCCTGCGTGGTCGCCGCCATCTTCGC
>JANWLJ010000194.1 GCA_025450955.1 Polyangium sp. (in: bacteria)
GCTGGTCGGCGGGCGTGGTGGTGAAGAGAGTCGCGTAATTTCTGAAGGGGGACACGACCGCGCTCGCATCTTCTCGCAATGGCTCAGCGCCTGGACCACCTCGTCCAGCTGCTCGTGGAAAGAGCAGAGCGCGAACGCCGAACGGGAGCACTTGGACACTTTGGTCCAGGCGCGTAATGATTTTAGCGAGCTGCGACGAGGGTCGTGTCCCCCCTCCGAGTCCCGTGTCCCCCCTCCGAGTCCCGACGGCACGAACGCCCGGATGTGAACGGCAATATTGCCCTTCGAACGGCAATATTGCCGCTCCGGTTATCGGCTCTTTGGGTAGGAATCGCGAATCAGGAGTAGCTGGCCGTGCGCGGGGTCGCAGACGAAAATGCGGGTGGCGTCGTCGGTGGTGACGCAGTGGGCGTGAGGGGCGGTCGGGAAGGTGGCGAGCTGGGAGAGATGGCCGCTCGGGGAGACGGCGAGGATCGAGAGCGTCTCGCTGCGGGCGCCGGGGAAATAGAGGTGCGAGAGGCTCGGGCTGAAGTCGATCACGTCGACGCCGCTACCGGAGGAGAGGCGGGAGAGCTCGCGGCCGTGGTGGGCGACGTCGAGGGTGACGGCGACGCCTTCGGCGCAGGCGACGAACAGGAAGGCGCGCGCGCCGTCGAGCGCGAGACCGCGGGAGCCTTTGCAGCCGTTTTCCCACCGCTCGACGATGGCGCGGCTGGCGAGATCGATCGCGACCGTTTTCGCCTTCCATAAATTGGCGTAGGCGCGGTGGCGCGCGCGGTCGATCACCAGCGACTCGGGGCCGCCGGGGATCGCGATCGTCGCGGCCTTTTTTACCGTCGCTGATTTGGCAGAAGCGCCGGGGTGGAGGGTGAAGATTTCGATCTGGGCGTGGCCGGGCTCGGTGACCCAGATTTCGGCGGGGGGGACGAAGCGGACGTAGTCGGGGCCGGCGGCGAGCGCGGCGGAGGAGACGATCGCGCGCGTTTTGGGATCGACGAGGTCGAGCTTTTGCGCGGTGCGATCGGTGACGAACAGGAGGCCGGCGCCTTCGTCGACCGAGGTGGCGCCGAAGTCGTGGCCGCCGTCATAGGTGGGCTGGGCGCTGAAGCCGCCGATCGAATCGATCTTCAGCGTCGCCGGATCGATCAGGTCGAGCTTGCCCGAGCGCGCCGCGGGCGCCAGCACCTTGCCGAGCGACTTGGAGAACTGGAGATCGTCGAAGCCGATGCCGGGGGCGCCGCCCGGCAAGGGGACCGGCGTGGCGGGCGGCGGACTCGCGCGCGCGGGCGAGAGGGCGAAGAGAAGGAGAGCGGCGGCGAAGAGTCGGAGCGAGCGGCGCATCCGCGGACTATCGCCTAAAGCGGAAGGCGGCTGCTGCTGAAAAGGGAAAAAGGGCAACACGCCAAATTTTACGAATTGCTTTCAGTGATTGAGTACCGGGAGAGTGACCCTCGCGCCGTCGTGGAGGGATTCGGGGGGGCGGAGGATGAGGGGGTCGCCGGGGTGGGCGCCGGAGAGGACTTCGGCTTCGTCGGGGGATTGTTCGCCGAGGGTGAGGGTGCGGAGGCGGGCGCGGCCGCTTTCGATCGCGAAGGCGGCCCAGGCGGCGCCGCGGCGGAACAGGGCCGCGGTGGGGGCGCGCAGGACCGAGTCGGACTGCCAGGCGATGATGTGAACCTCGACGCGATAGTGATCGCCGAGCGCGCGCCACTCCGACGGCGGCGAGGCGAGGTCGAGCACCACCCGCACCCGCTGCTCCTCGACGCCGAGCGCCGAGAGCTTGGTGAAGCCCGACGGATCGACGCTGCGCACCCGCGCCTCGAGCGGCTTTTCGCCGCCCCAGTGATCGATGAACGCCGGCATGCCGGGCTTGACCCGCACCGCCTGGCTCGAGAGCAGATCGGAGGTGATCTCGAGCGCGCTCGGATCGCCGACCTCGAGGAGCTCGGTGCCGGCGGAGACCACGCCTTCGCTCTGGTGCATCACCCGGAGCACCCGGCCAGCGGCGGGCGCGACCACGTCGAGCTCGTCGAGCCGGCCCGAGCGTCCGCGGGCGAGCGCGGCGCGCGCCTCGGCGAGGTTGTGCTCGGCGACCTTGGCGCCGAACTGCGCGGAGGCGAGATCCTGGACCCGCGCCGCCGCGTCGCTCTCGGCGACGTCGAGATCGTGGGCGGAGATGGCCGCGCCTTTGGCGAGCTTCTGCTTGCGCGCGAGATCGTCGTGCGCGCTCGCGTTGTCCACCTGGGCGCGGGCGACGTTGGCGCTGGCTTGCGCCGCTTGCGCCTCGGCCGCGTGCAGCCGCGCTTCGGACTCGGCGCGCGATCGCGGATCGATGAGCGGCGCGTCGGCGGGCACCAGTCGGGCGAGCACCGCGCCCTCGGCCACCGGATCGCCCGCCTCGAGCGCGATGCGGAGCAGCTTGCCCGCGAGCGGCGCCGAGACGACATAGCGCCGCTTGACCTCGGTGCGCCCCTCTTCGTCGATGGTCACCTGCATCGGCCCCTTCGACAAGGTCGCCGCCTCGACGGGAAGCACGGTGGGCTTGAGCGCGAGCGCCACGATCGCGACCAGCGCGAAGGCGGGCACGAGATAGCGCCAGGGAATTCGTTTGCTCGTCATTTCATTCTCTCGTCTTCAGCACCTCGACCAGGTCGAGGCGATCGATGAGGCGCCGGAGGTGCAGCGCGCTCGCCAAGGACGCGCCGAGGACCACCAGCGCGGCGAGGAGGTAGGTGCCGGTGGTGATCACCAGCGGGATGCGGAAGTCGTCGCGAGGCACGGTGTAGATGGTCAAATGCGCGAGGCCGTTTCCGAGCAGGAGGCCGAGCGGAATCCCGATCGCGAGCTGAAAGGCCATCTCGCCGAACAGGATTCGCGCGACCTCGCCGCGGGAAAAACCGAGCACGCGCAGGCTCGCCAGATCGCGGGCGCGCTCGGCGAGCGCGACCCGGGCGCCGTTATAGACGACCGCGATCGCCAGGATCGCGGCGAGGAGCGCCATGATCACCGTCATCGCGCGCATCGCCTGCGCCTGGGTTTTTTCGAAGTCTTCGATCGCGCCGGCGCGGCGGGGGACCCCGACCACCGACGGCAGCTCGCCGAGGCGGCGAGTGACCTCGGCCTCGCGGCCGGGCGCGACCCTGAGGAGCGCGGCGGTCATCACCGGCGATTCACCGAGCAGCTCGGCGATGGTCGGCAAAGACGCGTAGAGGTTCAGGCCGAGCTGATCGTCGACGGCGGCGCGGATCGGCAGCGACAGGCGGCGCGGACGCCCTTCGAGGTTTTCGAGCTCGACCCGATCGCCGACCTGCGCGTGCAAATGAAGAAGGAGTTGGCGGCTGGCGAGCAGCCCCGAGGTGGGGACCGGCACCGGCTCGCCGTCGCCGCCGATCACCCGGCGAAGCTGGTGGTGGGAGGCGAGGCCGGTCACCGCCACCCGCTGCGATCGCGGACCGAGGCGCACCCGCACCGGAAGCTGGGCGAGCGGCTCGCAGGCGATCACGCCGCTCAGCGCCCGCAAACTTTCGCAGGCGCGCGGATCGATCGGGTGGGTGAACGCGGCGGTGAGATCTTCGCGCATCGCCGCGTCGAACTGGCGATGGATGAGGGTGTCGATCGCGCTGTTCATGAAGGTGCCGCTCACGCACAGGCCGGTGGCGAAGGCGAGCGCCACCACCGACGCGCCTGCGCGCACCGGGGCGAGCCGGAGGTTGCGCGCCACCATTAATAGGGCGGCGGGCACGCGACGAAAAAGCGGCGGCGAGCCGGCGCGGCGGCGGGCGCGCCGGCGGGTACGATAGACCCGCGGCGCGGGCGGGCGCATCGCCTCGACCGGCTGAAGCCGCAGCACCTGGCGCACCGCCGAGAGCGCGCCGGCCGCCGCCGCGACGGTGACCACCGCGAGCGCGCCGCCGATCGCGACCCAGTCGACCGAGGTGGGCGCAAGCGGCAGGCGGAAGAAGGTGAGGTAGAGCTTGACCAGCGCGTTGCCGAGGAGCGAGCCACCGACGAGCCCGAGGAGCGCGCCGGGCGAGAGCGCGAGGAGCGCGAGCGAGAGATAGTGGCGCGCGAGGCGGCCGGGCGGATAGCCGAACGCCTTGAGGGTGCCGATCTGCTCGCGTTGGCTCTGCACCAGCCGGCCGAGCACCACCTGGAGCACGAACGCGGCGACCAGCAGAAACAGCGCCGGGACCACCACCACCATTCCCTGAATCTGTTTGATCTTGCCGTCGAGAAAACGCGCCGACATCTGCTGATCGCGCCCGTAGGTGCCGCGTCCTCCGTAGGCCGCGAGGCGCTGATCGAGGGCGGCGATGACCGCGCCTTCGCTCGCGCCGGGGGCGAGGCGCACCAGCAGATCGTTGAACGCGCCGCGCAGATCGAAGGCGGCCTCGAGCGGCGCGAGCTCCATCCACGCCACGCCGTAGCGCGAGTCGTTCGGCGAGAGCGCACCCGGCGGAAGCTGGAAGACGAACTCGGGCGAGATGCCGACACCGACGACCGCGAGGCGCCGCATCCGGCCGCTCACTACCGCGCTGAGCGAGTCGCCGGGGACGAGATGGTTGGCCTGGGCGAACGGCTCGTTCAAGACGATCTCGTCCTCGGCGCCGGGCGCGGGCAGCCGGCCCGAGCGCAGCCTCACCGCGTCGAGCGGCGACGAAATCGCCGGGTCGAGCGAGACCAGATGGACGGTCGCGGGCTGGGCGCGCCCGTCGAGAAACACCGGCACGTCGCCGACCACCCGCCCGTCTATCTGCGCGACTCCGGAGACCGCATCGAGATCGGAGAGCAGGGTGCGCGGCGCGCGCTTGAGCGAGCCGAACACATCGGCGAGCCGCTGCGCGCGAAAGTAGGAGGCGCGCGCGCCCGAGAGCGCGTCGGCGCAGCGCTGCATCGCCACGAACACGCTGGCGCCGCAGGCGACCACCAGCGCGAGGGTGAGCACCTGCGCGCGCAGATGGAACAGATCGCGAAACAGCGCCCGGTGGAGCATCTTCATCGCTTCACCGGCGCGCTACCACGAGAGCTCGCTCGCGTTCGCGCGCTTTTCGTTTTGATGGCGCTCGACGATCCGGCCGTCGCGAAAGTGCAGCACCCGATCGCCGAGGCCGGCGATCGCGGCGTTGTGGGTGACGAGCGCGGTGGTGGCGCCGAGCTCGCGGTTGACCTGCGCGATCGCGTCGAGCACCACCCGGCCGGTCGCGACGTCGAGCGCGCCGGTCGGCTCGTCGCAGAGGAGGAGCTTGGGCCGTTTGGCGATCGCGCGCGCGATCGCGACCCTTTGCTGCTGGCCGCCCGAGAGCTGCGAGGGAAAATGATCGCGGCGATCGGCGAGCCCGACCAGCGCGAGCGCCTCGGCGGGCGCCATCGGCGCCTCGGCGATCTCGGTGATGAGCGCCACGTTCTCTTCGGCGGTGAGGCTGGGGATGAGGTTATAGAACTGAAACACGAAGCCGACCTCGCTGCGCCGGTAGCGGGTGAGCGCCGCCTCGTCGGCCGAGGTGAGCTCGAGCGCGCCGAAGTGAAGCGTGCCGCTCGTCGGGGTGTCGAGCCCGCCGAGGAGGTTGAGCAGGGTCGACTTGCCCGAGCCCGACGGGCCGAGCAGGATCACCAGCTCGCCGGGCGCGAGCGAGAGATCGACGCCCTGCAAGGCGGCGACCTCGACTTCTCCCATGTGGTAGCGCTTGGTGAGCGCCACCGCTGAAAGGGCGGGGGTCGGCATCGATTCTCCGTCGCGCCTTGAACGCTGTTCAAGAGATGCCCTCGACGGGGCGGGCTGTCAAGGAAATCTTGAACAGTGTTCAAGAGCGGGGTAGGCTGCTCTCAGACGATGGGGACAACGGCGAAGAGGCGCGCGCGGCTCGGCCGGACCGAGGTGATCGCGGGCGCGCTCGCGCTCCTCGACGAGGTGGGGCTCGAGGCGCTCACCATGCGGCGGCTCGCCTCGTCGCTCGGCGTGCAGGCGGGCACTCTCTATTGGCACTTCGCCGACAAGCAGGA
>JANWLJ010000195.1 GCA_025450955.1 Polyangium sp. (in: bacteria)
CCATCGCCGGCAAGATGTTGCGGCCGAAGTCGTGCGCGCCGCCGTCGGCCTGATCGCGCCGGAGCTCGGAGGTGAGCGCGGCCGTCGAGAAGATGTAGTTGCCCATCGAGGCGAGCGCCCAGCCCGGCCGGCCGGGAATCTCACGCGGCTCGGCGGGCTTTTCGGTGAAGCTGACGATCTCGCCGTCGGGCCGCATCTCGATGATCCCGAACGAGCGCGACTCCGAGGCCGGCACCGGGATGGCGGCGACCGTCACCTCCGCCTCGCGCGAGAGGTGGAAATCGATCATCTGCCCGACGTCCATCTTGTACAGATGATCGCCGCCGAACACCGCCACCAGATCGGGATCCTCGTCGGTGATGATGTTCAGGCTCTGCCACATCGCGTCGGCCGAGCCGCGAAACCACTCCTTGCCCATCCGCTGCTGCGCCGGCACCACCTCGATGTACTGGTCGAGCATCGCCGACAGCCGCCAGCCGCGGACGATGTGGGTCGAGAGCGAATCGGACTTGTACTGGGTGAGCACCTTGATCTTGGTGAGGCCGGAGTTGACCAGGTTCGAGAGCACGAAGTCGATCAGGCGATAGCGTCCACCGATCGGCACCGCCGGCTTGGCGCGATCGGCGGTGAGCGGCCAGAGGCGGCGCCCTTCGCCGCCGGCGAGCACCACCGCGAGCACGCGGGCCGCCGGTCCGCGGGTGGCGTGCCGCGAAGGGGCGTGAGAGGTCGACGACGCTGCCATGCGCGGACAGATAAGCGCGCGCGCGGCGTCGGCAAGCGGCCACGCGCGCGGTATAGTTCCGACGCGGAGGCGACCATGCTCAGGCGCACAGGCGGGGTTTGCGGGACGGCGCTCTTGATTGCGCTGACGTCGGTCGGCTGCCACCGGCACGAGGTGGAAAAGAGCGCGCCGCCGAAGGTGGTCCAGCCGCCGGCGCCGCCGCCGCTCGAGCCGCTCGGCACGCTCGATCCGTTCGGGCGGCTCTCTCCCGAAGGTGCGCGCGCGCTCTCCCGCGCCTGGAAAGCGCTGCACGCCAAGAAATGGGACGACGCCACGCGCGAGCTGACCACGGTCATCGCCTCGGCGCCCGACTACCTCAACGCTCGCTGGGAGCTGGTGCGCGCGCTCGCGCTCGCGGGAAACTTCGCGGCGCTGCCGGCGGCGTACGAGCCGCTCCTCGCCCGCGACTTCATCGGCTACGCCGGCAAGCTCGACCGCGGGCGCGACTTCGCACCGCTGCGCGCGTCACCGACGTGGGCGCAGCTCACCGCGCTCGAGGCCCGCTACCGCGCCGCGTTTCCGCAAGGCCTCGACGGCGGCTTCTTTCTCGTCGCCCGCACCCGCCCCGCGACCGAGCCGAGCTTCGCGAGCGGCGTCACCGACGCGCCGCTTCAGCTCGCGCAGGAGATCTTTCACTACGATCCCGCGTCGCGCCGTTTTCGCCGCCTCACCGACACCGGCGGCCGGGCCTTCGCACTTTTGCCGCTCGGCCACACGCTGTCCTATCTGGTCGCGTCCAAGCTGCACCGCGAAGGCGGCACCGACTCGTTCGTCGACCCGCAGGTGGGCACGCTCGATCTCACCACGCTCGAGCGGGTCGGGCCGATGGTGATGAAGGGCCGCTACGACCAGGTGGTGCTCGGCCAAAATCAGGCGGGCGCCCCGCTCTACAGTTTTCTCGCCGGCCCGAACGACGCGACCTACACCTTCGACAGCGCCCACACCGCGCTCGCCAAGCTCGAGGGCGACGCGGTCATTCCCCACGGCGGCGAGACCCGCGCCTGGCCCGGCCAGGTCGCCCACCTCGAAGACGCGCAGGTCGCCGGCGTCCACATCACCGACGGCGCGCAGCAGTTCACCATCGACGGCGTGGCGACGCCGGTGATCGCCGCCCGCCCGATCGCGCAGAGCTCGCTCGAGTGGTCGCCGCACCGCGCCCGGCTCACCTACGCCGGCAAGCTCGACGCCTGCAAGCTCGCTCCCGACGGCGCCCCTCCCGCCAAGAACGAGCTCTACGTCTTCGACGTCGCCAAGAAGACCGCGCAGCGAATCTCCTCCGCCCTCTCCAGCTTCGAGACCCTCTGGCTCGACGACGACCACCTGGTCTACGAAGGCGGCGTCGGCAAAGACGGCCGCATCCACGTCTACGACTTCGCCGCGCACGCCGACCAGTCGCTGCCGACCCGCCACGGCGCCGGCCTCTACGGCGTCCCCACCCTCGCCTGCGAACGCGCCGAAGGCGGCGTCGACGAGGATTTGGGCCAGCCGACCGACGACGAAGCCGACTGACCGAGCCGTCGCTCCCCCGCCGAACGTTTTCGGACCGCGCGGGAGGCTACGCCGGCGTGCGCGGCGGCTGCTGCAAGAGGTCGCGGATCTGCGAGAGCAGCCGCACCTCCTCCGGCTTGGCGGGTGGCTGGACGGGCACCTTGGCGCGCCGCTGCGAGAGCGACGGGAGCGGACGGACGACCAGGAAGTAGACCGCCGCGGCGATGACCAGGAACGAGATCACCGCGTTGATGAACTTGCCGTAGTGGAAGGTGCTGTGGTTGACCGTGAAGGTGAGGGCCGAGAAGTCGGGCTGCCCGCCGATCGCGGCGAGCAGTGGGGTGAGCAGATCGGCGACGAACGAGGTCACCACCGCACCGAAGGCGACGCCAATCACCACCGCGACCGCCAGATCGATCACGTTGCCGCGCAGGAGGAAGTCCTTGAAGCCCTTGGCCATCGATTCTCCTCGCCGGCTCTTATGCGGGAGGGGTGCAACGCCGGTGCCGCGACTCTCCTCGCCGGGTCTTATACGGGAGGGGTGCAACGCCGGTGCCGCGACCTGAGCTCGGCGTGAGGAGTGAGCCACCGGCAGCCGGGCGTGGAACCGCGCACCTGGAGATCTCGTTCGCGCGTTGAGCGACGCCGAGCGAACGCCGGCTACCCGGCCTCTTCGCCGAACAGGCGGGCTTCGGCCCAGCGGGCGTCGAGGACGGCGCGGGTTTGTGGGTGGTGCTCGAGGGTGGGGTCGCGCTCGAGGAGGGTGAAGGCCTCCTGGCGCGCTTCGCGGAGAAGGGCGGCGTCGCGGACGAGGTCGGCATAGCGCAGGCGCGGCAGGCCGGCCTGGCGGGTGCCGAAGATTTCGCCGGGGCCGCGGATGCGCAGGTCGGCCTCGGCGACCTCGAAGCCGTCACAGGTCTCCTCCATCACCGACAGGCGATCGCCGGCGTCGCCCGCGCGCGTGCCGGCCAAAAGCAGGCAGCTCGAGCGCCCGCCGCCGCGACCGATGCGGCCGCGGAGCTGATGGAGCTGCGCCAGCCCGAAGCGTTCGGCGCCTTCGATCACCATCATCGACGCCGCCGGCACGTCGACGCCGACCTCGATCACCGTGGTCGCCACCAGCACCTTGAGCGTGCCTTTGCGAAACGCGCTCATCACCTCGTCGCGCTCGGCGGTGGGCAGCCGCCCGTGCACCAGTCCGACCGGCGTACCGAGATTTTCGCGCAGCCACGTTGCGGCCTCGGTCACGTCGGCGAGATCGACTTTTTCCGATTCCTCGACGAGCGGACAGACCCAGTAGGCCTGCCGATCTTCGGCGAGCGCGTCTTTGAGCGCGGCGAGCGCGCGGGCGCGAGCGGTCTTGCCGAAAAGGATCTTGGTGCGCGGCGGCTCGCGGCCGGGCGGCAGCTCGTCGAGCAGCGTGAGATCGAGATCGCCGTAGGCGGTGAGCGCCAGCGTGCGCGGGATCGGGGTCGCGGTCATCACCAACAGGTGCGGCGCTGCGCGCTCGCCGGATTCGTGCAGGCCGCCCTTGTCGCGAAGCAGCGCGCGCTGCGCCACGCCGAAGCGGTGCTGCTCGTCGATGACCACCAGCCCGAGCCGCGAGAACGCCACCCGCTCGGCGAGCAGCGCGTGGGTGCCGACCACCACGTCGAGCCGTCCGGCGGCGAGCAGCGCCAGTTGCGATTCGCGCGCCGGCCGCGGCGTCGAGGCGGTGAGGAGCGCGAGCGAACGGCCGGTCGCCTTGGCCCACGGCCCGAGCGTGCGCGCGTGCTGCTCGGCGAGGATCTCGGTCGGCGCCATCACCGCCGCCTGAAAGCCCGAGGCGCAGGCCAGCTCGCACGCCGCCCACGCCACCACCGTCTTGCCCGAGCCGACGTCGCCCTGAAGCAGCCGGTGCATCGGATGCGGCTCGGCGAGATCGGCGCGCACCTCGCGGATCGCGCGCGTTTGCGCCGAGGTGAGCTGAAACGGCAGCGCGGCGAGGA
The DNA here is from genome assembly GCA_025450955.1 of Polyangium sp. (in: bacteria). Classification (GTDB taxonomy): domain Bacteria; phylum Myxococcota_A; class Polyangia; order Palsa-1104; family Palsa-1104; genus JANWLJ01. Next base: position 4,258 of record JANWLJ010000195.1, read on the forward strand.
GCGGCGCGATCGGATCCTTTTTCTTCGCGCGGGGGCCGCCGGTCATCGCCAGGCCCTTTTCCCTTCGCGCGCTGCCGCGACGGCGCGCCAGGCCGAGCTGGAGAAAAAAGAACTCGTCGAAGATCAGGCGCCGTTGCGCGGGAGCGACGCCGTCGTTGAGCGCGGCGATCTGCTCCGCCGACAGCTCGGGCGACGGCAGATGCAGCGCGCGCAGCGCTTCGCCCTGGCTGAGCAGCTCTTTTTGGGCCGCGACCTCGACGGGAATTCCATCCGGCACCTCGGCCGCGTGACGCTCGCAAGCGAGCGTGCAGAGCCGCTCGAGGAGGCGGCCGGGCACCCCTTCGATCTCGGGATAGCGCACCCGCACGCCGGTCGGCGCCGGGCCGGCCTCGTCGCCTTCGGCGAGCAGCGTCTCGGGGTGGATGAGCTCGAGCGCGCCCGATTTCTTGTTCGGCCGCGGCACGCCGAGAAGGAGAAACTGCGCGCCGAGCGGAAAACGCTCGAGCATCCGTCCGCGAAAATGAAACCAGCGGGCGACGAGCGGCCGGCCGTCGTCGCCTTCGAACCCGACCTCGAGGATGCGGCGGCGATAGGCGGGGATCACCCGCGCGCGCACCACCTTGGCGCGGGTGAGCTGCGGCCGGCCGATCTCGAGCGCGCCGACCGGGCGCAGCTCGCGCAGATCGTCCCAATGGCGCGGGAGCAAATGCAACAGATCGCCCACCGACGAGAGGCCGCGCTCGGCGAGCCGCCCGGCGATCACCGGCCCGACGCCCGGCAGGCCGAGGAGCGGCGCACCGAGCGATTGCGAGCCGTGAAACGGGAGCGCGGGCTTGACCGCCTGCGGCGCGGGGCGCGGCTCGGCGACCTGAGCGCTCGCGCACAGCCGCAAGCCGGCGGCCACCAATCGCTCGCGCTCGCTGCGCGGCAGCACCTCCCAGCGGGCGATGTCGCGCGCCCAGGCAGTCACCCGCGCGGCGAGCGGCGCGGCCAGATGTCGCAGAAGCCGCTCGGCCGCCTGCGGCAGGGAGCGGC
>JANWLJ010000196.1 GCA_025450955.1 Polyangium sp. (in: bacteria)
CATCGTCAGGATCGCTACGCCGATCGATGGAAGAGCGAGCGGCCGCTTTCGGTCGTGACCTTCTGCAAAGAGTTCGAGCTGTGCTGAGCGGAGGCGAGGCGCTGTTTCGCGGGCTGGCCGCCGCGCGGGTCAGGCGCGCCTGGTCGTTTCCCGGCGCGCCGCTCACCCGGCTCGAGCTGCTTCTCGAGAGCAAGGGCGGAGTCGTCCACCGCTTCTGCGTGAGCGAGCACGTGGCGGTGTCGATGGCGCTCGGCGGCGCGCTCCTCGCCGGCAACGCGAGCTGCGCGCTGTTTCAACACGTCGGCTGTAACGTCGCGCTCGACGCGCTCGCCACCTTTGGAATGGTGAGCGAGCTGCGCTCGGCGGCGCTCCTCGTCGAAGGGGTCGACCCCGAGCCGAAGTGGTCGCAGAACGCGCAGGACAACCGCGCCGCGCTCGCCTCGGTCGCCCATCTCGCGCAATTCGAGCCGTCGGCGCCCGACGAGATCTATCACTTCATCCGGCTTTCGGCGCTCGCCTCGGCGCGGAGCAACATGCCGGTTGCGGTGCGGGTCTCGGCGCGCGGGCTCGACGCCAAGGCCGAGCTCGTCGAGCCGCCGCCCGAGCTGCCGTCGCCCGGGCCGAGCTTCGCCCGCGGCGGCGGGCCGTACGTCTGCACCGCCGCGAGCTTTCGCTATCACGCCGACAAGCGGGCCCGCCGCCTGGCCGCGCGCGAGCCGCTCCTCGGTGCGCTCGCCTCGCAGTCGGGCGCAGACGGCGCGCAGGCGGTGATCCTGGCCGGTCCGCTCGGCGCGGTCGCGCAGGCGCGCGCCTGGTCGCGTCGCCTTCCGGTGTTGCGGCTCGCCGCCTCCTGGCCGCTGCCGCGCCAGCGCCTGCTCGATTTTTTGCGCGAGCGCGAGTCGGTGCTGGTGCTCGAAGAGGGCGAGCCGTTTTTGGAGCGCGAGCTGGCCGCGTTCGTCCACCGCGAAGGTTTGACCTGTCGGGTGCGCGGCGCGGGCGGAGCGCGGCCGGCGGTGCTCGACGGCGATCGCATCGAAGCGCTGCTCGGCCGCTTCGGCGGTCGGGTGCGCGCCGACTCCGATCCCGAGGTGCGCTCGCCGGCCGACTGGAGCGCCGCCTATCAATCGGCCGCCGCGCTCGGCTCCGACGACGGCGAGCCCTGGCCGCTGTGGTTTTCGCGCAGCCGCGGCGCGCTCGCCGCCTTCGCGCCCACCGACCCGCGCCTGACGCTTTTGCGGGCGCTGCGCGGCCTCGAGCGCCCGACCATGATCGTCGCCGATCCGGGAAGCACCGGCGAGCTCGGCATTCGCGATCGGCTGATCGACGTGAAGATGCACATGGGCTCGGCCGCTCCGATCGCCGGCGCGCTCGCCGACGCGGTCGAGCTCGAGGAGCAGGCGGGCGCCGGCGCGCCGCTCGCGGTGGCGCTGATCGGCGACACCAACCATTATCACTCCGAGCTGAACGCCGTGATCGACAACGCGATCGCCCGCCGCGAGGTGCTGCACGTCCTCGTCGTCAATCGCCGCTCGGAGATGACCGCCGGCGCGCGCACGCCCTATCTGCCCGACGAGGCGCTCGAAGCGCAGCTCCGCTCGGCCGGCCTGCACGTCGCCACCGCGATGCTCGACGATCCCGGTCTCGGCGCCGCGGTCGCCTACGCCGCCTCGCGCCTCGGTCCGCGCGCGCTCGTCTGCTACAGCCCGCCCCAGCGCGATCACCGCGATCCCGATCCCACGGATTCGGACGGCTGATGTTCCGCCTGGTGCGCTGGCTCTTTTCGCTCTTCCTGTTCGCGCTGGTGGTGTGGTTCGCCACCTCGGTGCCGCTCGGCAACAAGACCTTGTGGGGCCACCTGCACGCGATCTTCGCGACCAAAGAGGCCAAAGATCTGGCCGACGGCACCGAACAGGAGGCGCGCAAGGTCGCCGACCGCGTGCGCGCCGAGCTCGCCGGCGACGGCGGCGCTCCCCGACGGGCGCGCGCGCCGCTCGATCCGCAAAGCGCGCGCGATCAGCGCGACCTCGATCGACTGGTGCGGGAGAAGACCAAGTGAAGGGTTTTTCGCTGCGGCTGTTCATCCTCTTTTTCTGCGCCGCCGGATCGGTCCTGATTCTCCAGAGCGCCTTCGACGCCGCCGATCACAAAAAGTCCGAGCAGGCGGTGCGCGGCTTCGTCGCCGGCGGGCGCTTCTTCGGCCCCTGGCTCGAGGCCCAGGTCCCGGCCGGCACCTGGGGATCGGAGATCACCAACGGCTGCCGCGGCGTGGTGCGGGTCAGCTACGACACCCCGCAGGGCAGCTACCAATTTTATTGCGACCGATCGGTCCACGGCATCACCGGCGCCAACGCGCTCGGCGAAACGATGTGGAGTAGGTTCAACGCGCTCGCGCCCCTGCCGCCCTTACCCACTCGCGCCGTCGACGGTGGCGCGCCCCATCACTAGGTGGCATGATCTCCGGGTGAAGCCTTGGCTCGTCTGCCTGCTGCTGGTGGCGCCCGCCGCGCACGCAGATGCTCCCGCCCACGATCGGCTCTGGAGCGAAGGTCCGTCGCGGCACGCGCTGCCCGCGGGTGCGCCGGTCCACCTGCCCTCGTTCGTGCGGCTCGCCAAGAGCCTCGGCCCGGCGGTGGTCAACGTGGTGGCGATGCAGTACGACGACGACGCGCGCGCGATGCTCGAGCGGCAGATGGGCGGCGAGCGCCATCCGCGCGGCAAGGGCCAGGGCACCGGCTTCATCATCAACAAGCGCGGCTACATCCTCACCAACGCGCACGTGATCGAGAGCTCCGACGACGTGCGGGTGCGCCTCGTCGACGAGCGCGAGCTCACCGCCAAGGTGGTCGGCAAGGACGAGCGCACCGATCTCGCGCTCCTCAAGATCGAAGCGGGCGGCGATCTGCCGGTCGCGCCGCTCGGCAACTCCGACGAGGTGCAGATCGGCGAGTGGGTGGTCGCGATCGGAAATCCGTTCGGCCTCGACCACACCGTCACCGCCGGGATCGTCAGCGCCAAAGGCCGCCGCGACGTCCGGCCGGGCGGCTCGCAGTCCGGTTTTTACGACTTCATCCAGACCGACGCGTCGATCAATCCCGGCAACTCCGGCGGCCCGCTCATCAACAGCCGCGGCGAGGTGATCGGCATCAACACCGCGATGAACGCGCAAGCGCAGGGCATCGGCTTCGCCATTCCGATCAACATGGCCAAGGTGATCGTGCCGCTGCTCCTCCAGTACGGCCACGCGCCGCGCAGCTGGCTCGGCATCTATCCGCAGTCGGTGACCGGCCAGCTCGAGCGCGCCTTCGGCCTGCACGACACGCGCGGCGCGCTCATCACCGACGTGGTGGCCGGCTCACCCGCGGCCGAGGCGGGACTTCAGCCGGGCGACGTGGTCGACGACTTCGACGGCAAGCCGATTCGGCGCGCCGACGATCTCACCTGGCTGGTGGCGACCAGCCACGCCGGCCGCCCGGTCGGGCTCACCGTCATCCGCAAAGGTTCGAGCTTCCATCTTCAGGTGACTCCGCTCGCCGCGCCCGAGGAGCCCACCGCCCAAGCCTCCGAGGCGCCGCCCGCCGCGCCGCAAAAACCGTCGCCGCTCGGGATGACCGTCTCCGAGATCTCCCAATCGATCGCGCGCGAGCTCGGCAACCCGGCCCTGCACGGCGTGGTGGTGATGTCGGTCGAGCCCGACAGCCCGGCGGTGGAAGCGGGCATCGAGCGCGGCGATCTGATCCTGCGCGTCGGCGAACGGATGGTGAGCGGCCTCGACGACTACGCCAAAGGCGTACGCTCCGTTTCGCACGGCGCGATGCTGCGCATGCTCATCAAACGCGACGGCAAGAACCTCTGGGTCGCCTTCCTGAAGCGCTAATCCGCCCCGGCTCGCCGAAACAAAAATCCGCTCGCCCCAGATCGCCCCCAAGCCCTCCCAAGAAGGACGCCGCCGGAGCCCCCAGATCGCGGCGCACGCCCGCAGCGCCCGAGGGAGCGGCCTCTGGGCCGTGACCGAGGAAGCGAGGACGTACGCCGCGAGATGGCGGCTCCGCCGGCGTCCGTTAGTCGACGCCGGGGGGGGGATTGTCGGAGCGGCGCAGAATCACGAACTCCACGCGCCGGTTCTTCGACCAACAGGCCTCGTTGTGCTCGTGGCACACCGGCCGCGTCTCGCCGTAGCCGTGCGACTGCAATCGATCGGCCTCGACCCCGTGCTCGGTGAGGTAGGTCTTGACCGCCGCCGCGCGATCTTCGGTGAGCCGCATGTTGTAGTCGTCGTTGCCGCGCTCGTCGGCGTGCCCCTGCACCTCGATGAGCAGGATCTGCGGGTTGCCCTTGAGCGTCGCCACGATCGCGTCGAGGATCGGATACGAGATCGGCTTGATCACCGCCTTGGCGGTCTCGAAGTAGATCTTGTCGAGGATCTCGAGCTTGCCGCGATGGAGGATCACGCGCCCCTTGTCCGGGCAGCCGTCCTCATCCTGATACCCGTTATAGGTCTCCGGCTCGTTCGGGCACTTGTCGTCCTTGTCGAGGATGCGATCCTTGTCGTTGTCGGGATCGGGGCAGCCGTCCTGATCCTCGAACCCGTCTTTGTCCTCGGGGTTGTTCGGGCACAGATCGTCCTGATCGAGGATCCCGTCCTTGTCGTTGTCGGGATCGGGGCAGCCGTCCTCGTCCTCGAAGCCGTCCGTGTCCTCGGGATCGTCGGGGCACTTGTCGATCCGGTCGGGGATGCCGTCGCCGTCGCGATCGAGATCGGTCGAGTCGGGGCAGCCGTCCTGATCCTCGAAGCCGTTCTTGGTCTCCGGCTCGTTCGGGCACTTGTCGAGCTTGTCGGGAATGCCGTCGCGAGCGTTGTCGGGATCGGGGCAGCCGTCCTCGTCTTCGAAGTCGTCGCGATCTTCCGGATCGTCGGGGCACTTGTCGACGTCGTCCTTGATCCCGTCGCCGTCGCGGTCGCCGATCGACGGCTCGAAGATGAAGCCGAGGAACGCGCGCCCCTCGGGCGAGCCGGTCATTCCCGGAATCAGCCCGGTGCCGCCGCCGATCTCGAAGAACGAGTTGCGCGCCAGATACACCTTCGCGCCGGCGAGAATCTCGAGCGGGAACGCGTTGGCGGATCCGGTCACGTCGGCGTAGCCGTAGACCTCGGCGAGCAGATCGAACTTCTGCGGCACCACCGCGCCGGAGATGCCGAGCCCGTAGGTCATCTGGGTGCCGAGCGAGCGCGAGAGCTGGGTGCCGCAGGTCGGGTCGCCGACCATCGGCGCCATGTTCATCACGCCCGGCATGTTCGGGGTGAGCTGCGACGGCTGGCAGAAGTTGCCGCCGCCGTTGACCTGCGGATCGCCGGTGAGCTGATGGCCGCGATCGGTGAAGGTGTTCTTGTTGAACCGCACCAGCGCGCCGACGTTGAGCGCCATCCGGAAGCGCCGCGAAAAGCCGAACTCCTTATCGAGGATGATCTCCGGGCGCAGCGACCAATTTCCCTCGCCGAGAAACTGCGACGAAGTTCCCGTCGGCGCGTAGATCGACGTGATCACCGCCAGGCCGACCGGATATTTCGAAGTGTTGAGCAGCCGCACCTTCGGGTGAATGCCGAGATCGCCGATGAACTGTCCGCTGAAGCTGAGCGGATTGTCGTTGTTGCCGCTGTCCGGCGAGACGTAGCCCGGATCGCGGGTGCCGAACATGATGTGGATCGGCAGCGAAATACCGATTTCAGCCCATTTGAAGAGACCGAGCGCCGCCTGCACCTGCGCGGTGATGTAGTTCGAGACGCGGAAGTCCATGTTGCCGACCTGCCCGCGCACGTTGGTGACCGGCCCGCCGTGCAGCTCGAGCACGTCGTGCGCGTAGCTGCCGATCAGGCCAATCGAGAAATCGAGGTGCCCGAGAATCTGCGACGCGTTGACGGTGAAATAGCCCTTGGAGTCGACCGCCGGCCGAAACAGCTCGAGGTTGAAGGTATTGCCCTGCGCGTCCTGCGCCAGCGCCCGCGGCGCCGCCCCCAATAACCCAATCGCGAGGAAGAGCCCCAAAACCGCGCCTCTTCGAGAGTCGCGCGCGCGCACCATTAAGCAAGCCTCCGCGCCGTCGGCGATCGACGGCGATATGAGATCGATGATTGAGCCATATTAACGGAGGAAACGACCGAGTTGTCAATGAAACCACCCGCGCTTATGGTGCGTCCTTGGCCGCCAATCAAGAAGGCGCAGCGAGCGAAGCGAGGCTTTGATGGCTAGCATGTTGGCGCTCTCGACCTCGTTCGGCGCCGCGCTGCCGGTGCCGGCGCTCCTCGATGCGCTCGCGCGCTCGGGAGCGGGCGGGGTGGTGCTCGACGCGCGGCTCGATCCCGCCCGGCTCGAAGCGATCGAACGCGCGCTCCTCAAGTCCGGCTCTTCGTCGCTCTTCGCCTCCGATTCTTCGTCGCTGCTGATCCTCGAAGCGCCCTGTCCGGCCGGGCGC
>JANWLJ010000197.1 GCA_025450955.1 Polyangium sp. (in: bacteria)
GAGAGAGAGGGATTCGAACCCTCGGTACCTTGCGGCACACACGATTTCCAGTCGTGCCCCTTCGGCCACTCGGGCATCTCTCCATTCCCGTAAAAGCGCACATCGATTCCAAGCAGGACGCGCGCGCCGAGGCAGATTGCGGCGCACGCCCGCAGCGACCGAGGGAGCGGGCTCTGCGCCCGTGACCGAGGAAGCGAGGACGTACGCCGCAAGATGCCCGGCGCGTGCGTCCGTAGCGGAGAGGGAGGGATTCGAACCCCCGGTACCCGTGAAGGTACACCTGATTTCGAATCAGGCGCAATCGACCAGACTCTGCCACCTCTCCCGATTCTGCAGGCTCACGTCTTTCGTCGCAGCGTCTCGAAAAAACCGCTCAACAGCTGGCCACACTCGCTCGCGAGCACGCCCGGCACCACGGTGACGCGGTGGTTGAGCCGCGGATCTTCGAGCAGGTGATAGAGGGTTCGCGCCGCGCCGGCCTTCGGGTTGTCGCAGCCGTAGACCACCCGCTCGATGCGGGCGTTGACGATCGCGCCGGCGCACATCGGGCACGGCTCCTGGGTGACATACAAGGTCGTGCCTTGAAGTCGCCAGCCGCCGATCGCCTGGGCCGCCTCGCGGATGGCGAGCAGCTCGGCGTGGGCGGTGGGATCGCTCGCGCCTTCGCGGCGATTGCCGCCTCGACCGAGCACCGCGCCGTCTTTGACGACCACCGCGCCGACCGGCACCTCGGCGAGCGCCGCCGCCGCTTGCGCTTCGGCGATCGCCAGGCGCATGAAATCTTCGTCCATCATTAATAAGACCGTACAGCGCGGCTGAGAGGATTCGAACCTCTGACCCTCGGTTCCGTAGACCGATGCTCTATCCAGCTGAGCTACAGCCGCAAACGTTCGGGACGCATCTGCCGGGCATCTTGCGGCGTACCTCCTCGCTTGGTCGGTCACGGGCGCAGAGCCCGCTCCCTCCCGCGCTGCGGGGGTGCGCCGCAATCTGCTCCGGCAGCTGCGTCCCTCTTGGGACGCGAACTTGCCACAGCAGCTTCAAATTCATCATCGCTTTCAATATTGCGGAGAGAGAGGGATTCGAACCCTCGATAGAGTTTTTGACCCTATACTCGCTTAGCAAGCGAGCGCCTTCGGCCTCTCGGCCATCTCTCCCGAGCCTATCGCGCATGGTTCGCTATTCGATTGTCAGCTTCGAAATCCTGTTCGGGCCGGAAGGTCGCCGTTGGCGGAGGAGGAGGGATTCGAACCCCCGGCGCTTTCGCGCTGCGGTTTTCAAGACCGCCGCCTTCGACCGCTCGGCCACTCCTCCCGGACGCGAGACCGATGCAGTTATGCTGGTTGACCCCTTCTTGTCAAGGGTCTTCACCGCGTGAAGCGTGTTATCCTTTTCGGCCCGAGGGGTGGATGAAGATCTCCTGCGAGAGCTGCGGCGCGCAGTACGACCTCGACGAGCGGCGCATCCCGCCGTCGGGGATGACGATGAAGTGTCCGGCCTGCTTGCACCAGTTTCCGGTCAAGCGTCCCGGGGCTGCGCCTCCGCCGCCGATGCCGCCTGCGTCGCCCGCCGCGCCGCCGCCCAAGCCGCGCGAGATCGAGCTCTCCTCCTTCGACGAGGATCGCGCCGAGCTGCCCGCGCCCAAGGCGGCGGTGCCGAAGACCATCCCGTCGATGCCGCCCACTCCGTCGCCGGCGGTGCGGAGCATTCCGCCGCGGCCGCCCGAGGACGTGATCGATCTGCCGGCGCCGGTGACGCGCGAGCTGCCGAAGCCGGGCAAGCCGCCCGAGGTGGTCGATCTGCCGGCGCCGGTAACGCGCGAGCTGCCGAAGCTGGGCAAGCCGCCCGAGGTGATCGATCTGCCGGCGCCGAAAGGGGCCGCGCCGCAAGCGATGCGCCGCGCCGAAGAAGCGCCGGATCTGCCCGCGCCCAAGCGGCCGTCGGTGGGGATCAGCCTCGACGCGCCCGATCCGGACGATCTGCTGATGGCGCCGCTGCCCGCGCGGACCGCGCCGCTCACCGACGAGATCGGGCCGCCGTCGATCGATCTCGAAGCGCTCGACCTGGTCGCGCCGAAGCGCGGCTCGGCGCCGCACGCCGACGAAGGGCTCGATCTGCTCGCGCCGCGATCGGAGATCATGGATCTGGCGCCGCGGCCGGAGACGACCGATCTGGCGCCGCGGCTCGAGACGACCGACGTGGCGCCGCGGCTCGAGACCACCGACGTCGCGCCCAGGTCGTTCGCCCAGCCGGATCTCGACGAGGCCACGCCGGTCGAGGCGATCAAGTCGCCGACTCCCGACAAGCCGCGGCCGGCGTTCGAAGCCGATGACGACGAGGTTTCGCGTCGCGGCACCACCCGGCTGGTGATCGCGGTCGGCGGGGCGGTGCTTTTGATCGGCGCGATCGGAGTCGGGCTCGGGGTGTTCACCAGCCAGGGCTACTTCGGCGTCAATCTATGGAGCGGACGGCGCGCGGCCGAGGAGGGGCAGCTCGCCGGCGCGCGCAAGCTGCTCGCCGACGACACGCTCGCTTCATACCAGAAGGCGGCGCACGCGCTCGAAGCGGTGACCGCCGCCGATCCCGCCGCGGTGGAGGCGGCGGCGCTCGAGGCGCAGGCCTATCTCGGCGCGGCGCATCTCGGCGCGACCGGCGCGCTGCAGTCGGCGACCACGCTGCTCGATCGAATCGCGCCGCTCGCGCAAAAGCTCGATCCGCGGCCGTCCGATGTCGACAAGGCGCGCGCGCTCGAGGCGCTCGACCGCGGCCGAATCGCCGAGGCGCGCACCCAGCTCGCGGCGGTGCTGCGCCGCGCGCCGGCGGATGCCTCGGCGCTGGTCTATCTCGGCTGGACCGAGCTCGAGGCCGGCGACGATGCGGCGGCCGATCGCGCGTTCGCCAAGGCGATCGCGGCCGAGCCGGGACGCGCGGCGGCGCTCTACGGCGCGGCGCTGGCCAAAGAGCGGCTCGGCGACCCCGCGGCGGCGCGCGCTCTCTACGCCCACACGCTCACGCGCAGCCCGGCCCACTTCGGCGCGGCGATCGGCGCGGCGCGGCTCGCCACCGCCGCCGATGCCGAGGCGCAGGTAGAGGCGCTCATCAAAGCGCGCGCGACCGCGGTCGGGCCGAAGGAGCTGGCGCTCGCGTGGGCATCGGCGGGCGTGCTCGCGAGCCAGGCCGGGCAGCGCGACCTCGCCGAAGATCGGCTCTCTCGCGCGCTCAAGCTCGATCCCGGGCTGGCGACGGCGCAGGTGGCGCTCGCCGAGCTCGAGTGCGACGCCAAGCGGTGCGCGGGCGAGATCGAGCCGCTGCGCAAGATCGTCTCCGCGCAGCCGAAGAACCTCGACGCACGGCTCGCCCTGGTGCGCGCGCTCCTCGACGGCGGCGCGCCCAAAGAGGCGGCGCCGATGCTCGGGCCGGCGCTCGCCCAGGCGCCGAAAGATCCGCGGGTGATGTTTCTCGACGGGCGGGTGATCGCGCTGCCCGGCGCCGCCGCCGATCGGCAACAGGCGCTCGCCCGTTTCAAGGAGACGCTCGCGGCCGATCCTCACTTCATCGCCGCCTATCTCGAAGAGTCGAGCACGCTGGCCGCGCTCGGCCACGCCGACGAGGCGGTCTTGGCGCTCAAGGCCGCCGAGGCGCAGGCCGCGGGCGACGCGACCGAGCTGCGCCGGCTCGGCGACGCCTATCTCGATCTCGGCAAGAACGCCGAGGCGGAGACGCTGTTTCGCGCCGCGATCGCGAAGAAGCCCGATCTGCGGGCGGCGGGGATCGATCTCGGTCAGGCGCTCGAGGCCGACGGCAAGCTCGACGAGGCGGCCGGCGCGTACGAAGCGATTGCCGCCAAGCAGGGCGACTATCCCGGGCTCGCCGATCATCAGGCGCGGCTGGCGGTGGCGCAGGGTCGGCTCGAGGTCGCCTGGTCGCTCTTTCAAAAGGCGCTCAAGCAGGGCACGCCGTCTCAGGCGCTGCGCGCGTCGGCGGCCGAGCTGGCGCTCAAGACCGGGCGGCTCGACGACGCGGCCGCGCTCGCGCGCGCGATGATCAAAGATGACGATCGCGCGGCGCGCGGCCATCTGCTGCTCGCCGAGGTCGCGCTCTCGCAGAAGAACATCGATGAGGCGACGCTCGAGGCGCGGCGGGCGGCGACGCTGGCCGATCTTCCCGAGGCGCACCTCGCGCTCGGCCGCGCGCTCGAGGCGCAGGGCAAGCTCGATCAGGCGGTGAGCGAGTACGGCCTGGCGCGGCGGCCACCGGTGGTGGCGCAGGCGCGGCTCGGGCGCGCGCGGATCATGACCCGGATGGGCGCCAGCCGCGACGCGCTCGCCGAGCTGTCCGAGCTGGTCAAGATCCCCGAGCTGCGGTCCGAGGCGCTGCTCTTGCTCGGCGACTGCTACGCGGATTTGCAACAGCGCGAGCAGGCGGTCAAAGCCTACGGCGACGCGGTCAAGGCCGCGCCCGAAAACGGGCCGGCGGCGTTCAAGCTCGGGCGGGTGCTGCTCGACACCGGCCGGCGCAAGCAGGGCATCGAGGTGCTCGAGCGGGCGCTCAAGCTCGGCGGCGATCACGCGGCCTATGCCGTCGATGCGTTGCTCCTCGTCGGCGACGCACACCGCGAGGCGCGCGAGAGCGACGCGGCTTTGCGCGCCTACAAAAAATATCTCGAGATCGCGCCCGCCGACGCGCCGGCGCGGAGCGAGGTCGAGCGTCAGGTCTCGCTCCTGGGAGGCGGTCCGTGAATTTTTCCGAGCGGCTGCGCAGGCTGAAGCGGACGGTGCGGTTGGTGCGGCGTGGGGCGCAGGTGTTTCGCGCCACCGGCGTCGGCCAGTCGCTCGGCCCGATGGTGGCGTTTCAGCTCGCGCGTGATGCGCGGCGCGGGCGCAAGGGATCTCTAGCGATGGTCCACCTGCACGCGCTCGGCGATCCGCTGCGGCCGGCGCTGGTGTGCGGCGAGACGCGCCTGAGCTACGGCGAGCTCGAGGAGCGCATCAATCGTTTGAGCCACGGGCTGCGCGCGCTCGGGATCGGCCCCGGCGAGCGGCTCGGCGCGTTTCTCCACAACGGTCACGAGTACCTCGAGCTCAACGCGGCGATGGCGGCGCTTGGCGGAATCTGCGTGCAGATCGGCTATCGGCTCAAAGGGTCCGAGGTCGCCTACCTGCTCGAGAACTCGGGCGCGCGCGCGCTGGTGTTTCACGCCGATCTCGCGCCCGCGGTCGAGGAGGCGCTGGCGATCCTCGACGGACGCACGCCGCTTTCGCGCGAGCGCTGCATCGCGAGCGGCCACGCGCCCGGCTTTCGCACCTACGAAGAGCTGCTCGCCTCGGGCGATCCGAGCGTGCCGGCGACGGTGAGCGGCGGCGGCTACGGCGGGGTGATGATCTACACCTCGGGCACCACCGGCCGCTCCAAAGGCGCGGCGCGCGATTTTCGGCGGATGGGAATGGAGCCGGTGCTCAGCTTCATCGCCGAGTTTCCGCTTCGTCGCGACGAGCGCCACCTCATCGTCTGTCCGCTCTATCACTCGGCGGCGGCGGCGTTCCTCGCGATGGTGCTCGGGGTCGGTGGCTGCAGCGTGATCCTGCCGCACTTCGAGCCCGAGGAGGTGCTGCGCACCATCGAGCGCGAGCGGATCACCTCGGCGTTCATGGTGCCGACCATGCTCGGGCGGCTGATGGCGCTGCCCGCCGAGACGCTGCGCCGTTATGATTGTTCGTCGCTGCGCTGGATCATGAGCGGCGCGGCCCCGCTGCCGACCGATCTGGCGCGCCGGGTGGAGGACACCTGGGGA
>JANWLJ010000198.1 GCA_025450955.1 Polyangium sp. (in: bacteria)
GTGCGCGAGTTCGTCGACGGCGGAGTGCAGATGGTGCAGAAGCGCCTGGCCGAGCGTCTCAAGAGCGAAGAGACCGCGCGTCTTTTGGGTGAGCGCCGCCGCCGCGCGTTCCTTGATCTTCTGGCGCGGCCGCATTCGCAGGCGGGGAAATTTCTCGCCAAGCTGCCGCACGCGCTCACCGACGGGCTGTTGCCGGTGGCGGTGCCGCACAACCTGGCGCGGCCGGAGCTGCGCGCCGCGCTGCGCACCGAGCTCGACGCCGCGCTCGCCGAGCTGTCGGCAAAACCGATCGGCGCGCTCCTCGATGAGCTCGGCCTGCGCGAGCTCGCGCGCGATGCGCTGCGCAAGCGCTCCCCGCTCGCCGTCGCGTTCGTCGCCTCACCGCACTTTGCATCCTGGCTCGGCAAGCGCGTTTCGTAGTATACGGCCTCCGATAACCCGGAGGCCCCATGCGTAAAGAGCTTGCCTGGCTGCTGGTCGCCCTACTCCCGCTCACCGCCTCGTGCGTCGGCACCAGCGAGGCCAAGAAGCCGCCGAAAAAAGCGGCGGCATCGCTCGGCATCGACGAGACCGCGCTCGACAAAACGGTCAACCCCTGCGACGACTTCTATCAGTACGCCTGCGGCAACTGGATCAAGCGCACCCCGATTCCCGCCGATCGCCCCGCCTGGTATCGCAGCTTCTCCGAGATCGATCAGCGCAATCAAAATGACCTGAAGGGGATTCTCGACAAGCTCGCCGCCGGAAAAGATCAGGGCGACGCCTACGCCAAGAAGCTCGGCGACTTCTACTCCGCCTGCATGGACGAGGCGAAGGTGGAAAAAACCTCCGACGCGCAGCTCCAGACGCTGCTCAAGACGATCGATCAGGTGACCACCATCGACACGCTGGCCAAAGAGGTCGCCGATCTGCAGCTCGGCCTCGGCTCGCCGCTGTTCGGCTTCGGCTCGCAGCAGGACTTCAAGGACGCGACCCAGATGATCGCGGTCGCCGATCAGGGCGGGCTCGGCCTGCCCGACCGCGACTACTACCTCAAAAACGACGCCAAGACCAAAGAGCTGCGCGACAAGTATCAGGCGCACGTGACCAAGATGCTCGAGCTGGCCGGCGAGCCGGCGGCGCAGGCGCAGAAGGACTCGGTGACCGTGCTGCGCGTCGAGCACCTGCTCGCGCAGGCCTCGATGTCGCGCACCGAGCGGCGCGACCCGAAGAAGATCTATCACCGCCTCGAGCTGGCCGGCCTGATCAAAGAGGCGCCGCGCTTTCCGTGGAAGATGTACCTGACCGAGCTCGGCCATCCGAACATCACCCAGATCAACGTCGCGGTGCCGGGCTTCTTCGCCGCGCTCAACAACGCGCTCTCGCAGGTGCCGATGAGCGACTTCCGCGTCTATCTGCGCTGGAACCTGATCCACGGCGCGGCGCCGGCGATGTCGAAGAAGTTCGTCGACGAGAATTTCAACTTCTACGCCAAGACCCTTCAGGGCGTGGACAAGATCCTGCCGCGCTGGAAGCGCTGCGTGGCGGCGAGCGATCGCGCGCTCGGCTTCGCGCTCGCCCAGCCGTTCGTCAAAGAGACCTTCGGCGCCGACGGCAAAGCCCAGTCGCAGACGCTGGTCAAGGACATCGAGCAGGCGATGCAGAAGAACCTCGGCGCGCTGTCGTGGATGGACGACGCCACCCGCAAGAACGCGTTCTCCAAGCTGCACGCGATTGAGAACAAGATCGGCTACCCCGATAAGTGGCGCAACTACGACAAGCTCGAGGTGAGCCGCGACTCGTACCTGTTCGACATGCTGCACGCCGCCGAGTTCGAGTCGCACCGCGACCTCAACAAGATCGGAAAGCCCGTCGATCGCACCGAGTGGGACATGACGCCGCCGACGGTGAACGCCTACTACGATCCGTCGATGAACGAGATGGTGTTTCCGGCCGGCATTCTTCAGCCGCCGTTCTTCAATCGCCAGGCGGTGCCGGCGGTCAACTTCGGCGCGATCGGGATGGTGATGGGCCACGAGCTGACCCACGGCTTCGACGACGAAGGCCGCCAGTTCGACGCCAAGGGCAACCTGGTCGACTGGTGGACGCCGGCGGTTTCGAAGGAGTTCGACAAGCGCGCCGACTGCGTGGTCAAGCAGTTCGACGACTACACCGTGCTCGGCACCGTGCACCTGAACGGCAAGCTCACCCTCGGCGAGAACATCGCCGACCTCGGCGGGATCAAGCTCGCGTACACCGCTTACCGCGACACCCACAAGAAGCCGGAGAAGTACGGAAAGTGGACCGACGCGCAGCTCTTCTTCCTCGGCACCGCGCAGGCCTGGTGCGGCAGCCGCCGCGACGAGCTGGCGCGCATGCGCGTGCTCACCGATCCGCACTCGCCGCCCGAGTATCGCGTCAACGGTCCGCTGTCGAACCTGCACGAGTTCGCCGAGGCGTTTCAGTGCAAGCCCGACTCGAAGATGGTCCGCAAGGACCAGTGCGTCATCTGGTAGACGCGCTCAGAATCAAAAGCTGGTGAGATCTCGCCAGACCTGCTTCACCCGCGAAGAATCGACTGAATAGAGCAAGCTTCCCGTCGCACACAGCGCTGCTCCACCGAGCGAGGTGGACAGCGCGGCGACGGTTCGATCGTGCGGATTGAGATAATTGGTAAAGCCGAAGAAGTAGCTGGCGGCGACGGCGACCAGCCCGATCACGCCGACCGCGGTGCCGCCGATGAAGAGTCCGCGGCCGCGATCGGCGCCGAGCTCGTCGAGCAGATGATGCTGCCAGCCGAGCCCGCCGGCCGACATCGCGAAGCCTACCGCCGACGCCGCCGCGCCGACCTCGGCCAGCACCGGCCCGGTGTCGGAGGCCTTGGCCGGGTGGACGAAATCATCAGCGCTCGGCGGATATCCCGTCGCAAAAACATAGATCGCGCTCGACAGCGACAGCCCGGTGCCCGCGAGCCCGATCAGATCGCCGAAGATGTACAGCGTGCGCGCCCCGCGCCAACGCGACGCCATCTGCGGAGTGATGACCGGCCGCGGGGAATGGAGCGTGAGCGTCGGCGTATCGGGCAGCGGCGCCGGCGTCGGGCTGGCCTGCACCGGGACCGAAGGCTGCGGCGAAGGCGCCGGCTCCTGTGCCGCCGCGCTGAACGCGAACCCGAGCACCACCACGAAAGAGAGCGCTCTCATCGGCCCATGGTATCGCGGATCGGCCTAGATGACGATCTCCCGCCCGAGCTTGTCCTTGACCATCTTCCGCAAGGTCTCGCGCAGCTCGTCCTTATCGGTGCGCCAAGTGACCGCGCCCTCGACCTCGTGCGGCGAGAAGTGCCACGCGGTGCGGAAGGCGGCCATCCAGATCTGCCTGGCGGCGTGATGACTGTTGATGATGAGCTTTTGTCCGCCGGCGAACGTGCAGGTGAGGACACCCTGGGAGAGCTCGACTTCGAGCTCATCGGGATCGAGCACTCCCAGGGTTTTTTCGAGGTGACGCAGCTCGGCGTCGGCGATGCGGTCGAAATCATCGAGGCTCATGCCTCGACGGTAGTGCGGCGCTACTTGGTCTTCAAGTACTCCGTGAGCGCGTACTTGTCGTCCCGCGAGAGCGTGGCGCCGAAGTAGTGGCCCTGGTTCTCGAGGTAATCCGGGCAGAGGTTCTGCAGCGGATTATTCGGGTTCAGGTTGGCGAACGCGGCCACCGGAGTGCCGGCCGGCAGGGTCAAGGTCCCGAGCGGCGACGGCACCTGGATCCAGTCGGTGGTCGTCTGGATCGAGCCGAGCAGATCGCGATTCCACGGGTTCAGGAGCTTGTCCATCGCGTCCTCGTACGCGGCCACGCGGCCGGCCACCGACGGATCGCCGTTGAACGTGCCGAGCCGGTTGTTGTGGAAGAACGGCGCGGTCGCCCACACTCCGAGGAGCGGAACGTCGCGGTAGTAGCCCGGGCCGCCCGTCGGGCGCGCCTTGTACTGATCCGACGAGAACTGATCCCAGATGTGGCCGGCGGTCCAGTTGGTCGAGCGGGCGCGGCAGCTATTGGTGCCGATGTCGCCCATCGGGTGCACGAGATCGTCGGAGAGCACGTCGTGCGCGGGCGAGTTGCTGTTCTGGTGGCACGAAGCGCACGCGCTCTGGAACACCCGCTTGCCGCGCCCCACCGCGCTCTGATCGATGAGCTGATTGCCACCCGGCGCCTGGGCGAGCTTGGGCGAGGTGGTCGAGGCCATGAACGCGCACTCGTCGACCACCGCCGCTTTGGCGGCCACGTAGTCGGGGCAGGCCGCCGAGCACTCGGCGTCGTCGATCGGCGTCTGGCTGCCGCCCGGGCCGTTGGTCAGGTGCGGGATCATGCACTCCGCGGCGCACATACCGATGTTGAAGTAGACGCGCAGCGCCGCCTTCTCGCAGCCGGCGTCGTCCTCGCCGCCCTGCCCTCCGCGGTGAACGCCCTCGGGCGCGATCTCGATCCCGTTCTGGGTGTCGTCGAAGTAGGGCCGATCGGGCAGGTTGAAGAACTGGGTGATGATGCCCGGGTTGTTGATCCCGTCGCTCTCGATCGCGGTGGTGTCGACGGTGCCCGGCGCCCAGGTGTGGAACACCTGGTAGCGCGGATCGTGCGTCGACATGTTCGCGCCGAAGATCTTGCCGATGTTCAGGTACTGATTTCCGACGGTGGCGTGGATGTTGTCCCAGGTCGGATGGTTCGGATCCGCCGCCGGATTGGACGGATCGAGACCGGCGTGGCAGGCCGCGCAGGCGACGCCCACCAGCACCTGCGGCCCGGCCGGGGTGACCACCACGCTCTTGCGCACGCCGATCACGCCAGCGGACGCCGGATCCTTGCACTTATCGAGATAGCCGGTGGTCGCATCACCCTGCACGCAATCGGGGTCGTTGATCACGCCCCAATCGTTGAAGCGGGTGTCGCGATTCGACGTCAGCATCGCGCCGAACCCGAGCTTGAGGTTGAACGGCGCGTTCGGCAGGATCAGCGAGAAGAACTTCTCGCCGCCGAAGGTGCTGTTGAACCACACGTCGCGTCCGTGGCTGAGCTGCGGGCTCAGCGCGGACGTGGTGGCGCCAGTTCCGTCGGCGACCACCTGGCCGCCGCCGCACGCCGGCAGGGTTGCCATGACCATCATCACCGCCAGGATCCGTGTACTCATTTGCACCACCTCCAGTGGGCTCCCGTCTGGGTGACAGGCGCGACCATCGTCAGCCACTTTTCCAAATCGTCGATGTAGGCGTCAAGAAGTAAGGTGTGTTTCCAGCGCTACCAAAATGACATTCTCGATATCAAATTTGTTAACCATTTTCGTACCGAGAATATCGTACCTGAACGGCCGCTGCGCAGGTTCGCCGCCTAGTGTCGACCAGCGACCTACTTGAATAGGACGTAAGGAGCATTTCAACTGGCGGGCTCGACGCGCCGGGATGAATCGAGTACGTTTTTCAGCCGTGCGCCGCTCCGCGCTCCCGCGACTCGCCCTCGCCGCCCTCTTGCTAGGTGGCCTGGGCTCCCTCGCCTGGGCGTCGAAGACCCGGCTCCGCCTCGAGCGCGTCAACCCGAGCGACTTCGCCAGCGACGGGACGCTGCGCGTCTACGCCTCGCTCGTCGAGCTCGAAGGCACCATCGACGACGACAAGGCGGCGCCCGAGTTCAACCTGCTCGTCGACGGTCAGCCGGCCGGCAAGCCGGTCAAGATGACCCGCTTCTCCGCCGCCAAAGATCCGCTCGATCTGGTGCTGGTGGTCGAGTCCTCCGCGCTCTATGGACCACCGACGGTGCAGGCGCCGCCTCCGCCGCCGCCGCCGGTGAAGACGACCAAGCACGGCGCGCACGATCGCCACCATCCGCCCGCGCCGCCGCCGGTGGTCACGCCGCCGCCTCCGCCGGCGCCCAGCTCCGACGAGCAGCCGCTCGATCAGGTCAAGGACGCGATGCACCAGCTCCTCGACGCGCTGAGCCCGAAGTGGCGCGTGCTGGTGATCGACTACGGCGGCGACGTCACGCCGCACCCGCCGTTTCGCCCGGCCTCGGGCGCCGAGAGCGCGATCGACGATCTCACCCCCGATGACGAGTCGGGCGATCTGCACCTGGTCGACGCGGTGCACGCCGCGCTCATCGAGCTCAATCGGCCGCAGCCGGGGGTGACCGCGCCGGCGCGCAAGCTGATCGTGGTGGTCTCCGACGGGCTCAACTCGGTGATGGAGCGCAAGACCTTCCGCGCGCTCGGCGAGGCCGCCGCCAAGGCGCGCGTGCCGATCCACTCGATCGCGTTCTCTCCCACCGACGACCGCGGGCCGCTGCTCAACCTCGGCGTGCTGTCCATGCTGTCGAACGGAACCTTTCGCTGGGCCAAGAGCGCCGACGATCTGCGCGCGCAGATCGAGAAGCGCGCCGACGAGCGCAACAACCCGTACGGGCTCACCTTCGACGTCGGGGTCCACTCCCTCGACGGACGCAAGCTGGCGCTTCGCTGCGACGACCTCACCTCCAATACGATCGTGTTCGATCCGGCGCGCTTTGCCGGGGTGAAGACCAGCCGCGATTTGCCGTGGTGGGCGTGGCTGCTCGCCGGCCTGGGCGTGCTCGCGGTGATCTTCGGGCTGTTCGCCAGGCGGCCGAAGAAGCGCTTTTCGACGACCGCCGCGCCGACTCCGAATCGCGCAAACAAGCCGGCTCGCGTTCCCACACCAACGCGCGCCAAACCGCAGCCGCAGGCCGCGCCGACTCCGCAGGCGCCGGTGCGCGGGGTCTTGATCGTGGTGTCGGGCGCGCGCGCCGGCACCCGCGTCGAGGTCGCCGGCCCGTCGGTCACCGTCGGCAAAGGCCCCTCGACGCTCCAGATCGAAGACGACCCGACCGTCTCCACCCGCCACGCGATGATCGCCGCCGATCGGGCCGGATTCGTGGTCACCGATCTCGGCTCGACCAATGGAACCTGGGTCAATAATCAAAGGATCACGCAGCCGACCCGCCTCTCCGACGGAGATCTCGTGCGCTTCGGCAACACTCAGATTAAATTCCGGACGGAGTAACGATGAACGGTGGATCTCAAATCATCGTCTGCGGGCAGCGCTTCGACGTCGGGCAGCGCGTGATCACCTGGCAAGACGATCCGTCGGTGAGCGCCTACACGCTGCACCGCACCGATAAGCCGTCGGAGATCTATCCGTTCTCGCCGGCCAAGGGCATGGGCCACATGGCGGCGCGCTATCGGCCGCGGCGCCTGATCGGCTCGGACCGCTCGCTGCCGCGCCTCCAGCAGGTGATCCGTCAGTTCGTGATCCACCACGACGGCTGTCCCGACTCGCGGAGCTGCTTTCAGGTGCTGCACAACGAGCGCGGGCTCTCGGTCCACTTCCTCATCGACAACGACGGCACCATCTTCCAGACGCTCGACCTGGTCGACTGCGCGTTTCAGGCCGCGGGGGTAAACGAGATCTCCGTCGGGGTCGAGCTGTGCAACCGCGGCGACGCGCTGCGCTTTCCTGACTGCTATCACGGGCGGCGCGACAAGGTGACCTGCCGGATCAACGGGCACCAGTGGCTGGCCTACGCCTACACCAAGCCGCAGATCGATTCGATGATCTCGATCGGCAAGGCGATGGCGAAGATCTTTCCCAACCTGCCGCAGAGCTTTCCGTCGGGTGGTGATGGCGAGCCGATGTGGGCCTCGCTGGCCGATCCGCGAAAGTACACCGGATATCTCGGCCATTATCACGTCACCCAGCAGAAATGGGACCCCGGGCCGTTCGATTTCAAATATTTCGCTTCCAAGATTCGCGGCAGAATGGTGTTTCCGGTCGCGCTCTCGGGCGACAAGCCCGATCTGCCCGACGACGAGGACAAGCTCACCGATCTGGCCGCGCAATATTACGAGAATAACGAAGGCGAGGGCGAGGGCGGCTATTTTCCGATCGGGCCGTTTTATGAATCGCGGCTCTGGCACGGGGGCATCCATATCCGCGCCGATAAGGGCACACCCGTTTATGCGCCGTTCGCCGGCAAGGTGGTGGCGGCGCGCCAGACCGACGACTGCCCGATCGGCTCGCGCAACTTCGTGCTCCTCCGCCACAACCTCACCGTCGGCGCGACGCCGATCGAGTTCTGGACCCTGTTCTTCCATCTCGACGCCGAATCGCCCGGGCCCGACGCGCCCGCCTGGTACCTGCGCGCGCAGTCGCAGCTCGGCGACGACGCGGTGTCGCTCTCGATCGAGGTCTCGGCCGGCGAGCTCATCGGCCACGTCGGCGAAGCCGGTCCGCCCGGGCGGCTCGAAGGGCAGGTCCACGTCGAGGTGATGAGCGCCGACGAGATCGGCGAGAAGATCGATCCCGGCTTCTGGCACACCGTCGAGGGCGCGGGCATGGGGCGCTTCTGCGACGCGCCCGAGATCGTCGACAAGATCGACAAGCCGGTCGACGGCAAGAAGGACGGCGTGCTCTCGCGCCTCGAGGTGCTCAACTTCTTCCGCCAGGATCCGGCGCGCGCGTCGTTTCACAAATTGGCGGTGCACCACGTGAGCGAGTGGGCCGATCAAAACGACTGGCAGGTGGCGCTCAACCGGGTGAAGGACTTCGCCGACCTGCCGAGCGAGCAGCGCCAGCGCCTGTATCGCGATCAGATCGCGCCGGTTTTATGGTGGACCGACGATATCGGCGACGCCGCCGGGTTGCCTTCCGATAAGGTGGTTTGGAATTATCATCCGATTACTTTCATCGTTTGGCTGCACGAGGAATTGAAAGGCGCGTCGTCCACCGCCAAGGGGATCGGCGCGGCCTCCGATTTCCAGGGCCAGGCGGCGCCCACCAACATCACCGACGACGCCGACGCCACCGACGGCTTCACCGACGACGAGGACACCTTCTTCGAGAGCAACAAGAAGCTCAATCTCGAAGACCTCGCCAACGGCTATCCCGACGACGGCAAGAAAAAATAATCGCTAAGCTAATCGCTCCAGCTCGCCACCGCGCGGGGCTGGAGCACTTCGGGGCCGACGACGATCTTGTTGTCGCCGGCCCAAAGAACGCGGTCGCCGGAGAGAGCACGCGGCAGCGGCCAGACGATGGTGTCGCTCGGGCGGGTGACCGCGGGCAGGACCACCAGGCGGGTCTCGCCGGCGCGCCGCTCGAGCCAGGCGAGCGCGTCCCCGTCGGAGCGCCAGGTCGGCGGGCCGAGCACCTGCACGCTGCCGGTGTCGGGATGAACGCGCCGACCGTCGACGA
>JANWLJ010000199.1 GCA_025450955.1 Polyangium sp. (in: bacteria)
AGCACCTGGCCGCCCGACGGAATCACCCGCTCGCGAATCCGCACGAACGTTCCATTCGACGAATTGAGATCCGAGAGCCAGTAGCGCCCGTCGCGAAACGAGACGCGCGCGTGGGTGCCGGAGACGTAGCCGTCCTCGGGGAAGGTGATGTCGCCGTGCTCGCGGCCGAGGATGACCGCGTCGCCGTAGAGCGGAAACGCCGAGCCGTCCTGATCGCGCCCGACCACCACCGCCAGCCGGCCCCAGTAGCCGGGGTTCGGTGAGCCGAGCACCTCGGTGCCGTCGTCGAGCGGCTCGGGCGCGGGGATCGCGTCGAAGCGGAGCAGCTCCTGGCCGATGCGCACCACGTCGCCGCCCAAGAGCTCCTCCTCTTCGGTGATGCGCACGAACACGCCGTTCAAGCTGCCGAGGTCGCGCACCACCAGACCGGCGGCGTTGAGCACCATCTCGGCGTGCACCGGCGAGAGATAGCCGTCGGCCTCGAACAGCGCGCCGAGCGCGCGGCCGATCTTGTTTTCGCCGACGACCAAGGGATGGTCGCCGCCTTCGGTGCCGTCGGGGCGCAGGAGCACCAGGCGGCCTTCGGGCGCCGGAGCGCTGGCCGCGCGCGGACTGTTGGTGATGCGCGCGGGCGCCGGCGAATCTCCGACGGGAGCGCCGCACGCGGGGCAGAATCGATAGCCGCCCGCGACCACCGTGCCGCAGCTCGCGCACGCCCGCTCGGCGATCGCGGACTCGGCCGGCGCGAAGTCGTCAGAAACGATCGCGGCCGGAGCGAACGACGGAATCTCCGGATCGGTGGCGGCGGGATCGGACTCGTAGGCCGGGCCCATGTCGCCGAACACCGGCGGCTCGGTCGGCAGGCGCGGCGCCTCGGCCATCATCGTCGGCGCGGTGGCGAGCGGGGCGCGCGGGCCGACCGGCGCCTCGTCGGGCGACGCGCCCAGCTCGGCGCCGCAGCCGAGACAGAACTTGTAATGCGCCTGGTTGTCCTTGCGACAGCGCGCACACACGCTCATGGCTGGTCTACACCCATCGCGCTTTTCTCCCCGTCGGAGCGTGCCATCAAGTGATTTCGACTCGCAAGAGCTGCTGGCCGAGGAAGACGTAGTCGCCGTGGAACAGCGGCGCCTCGTCGTGCACGCGGACGAAGGTGCCGTTCTTCGAGCCGAGATCGGTGAGCTGAAAGCGCGGGCCCTCGGGCGTGTCGACCGCGCGCACGCTCGCGTGGTGGCCGGAGATGAACGGATCGTCGGGGAAGTTGACGTCGTTGTCCTCGCGCCCGAGGCTGAGCGTCTCTTCCCGCGCGCGAAACACCATCCCGGGATGGCCGCCGGCGAGCATCTGGGTGAGCGCGAGCCGCGAGGCGCGCTTGGGCGAGCCGTAGAAATAGGTGCCGTCGGGATCGGGGGTCGGCACCATGTCGGCCGCCACCGTCTCGACGCGGAGGAGCTGCTCTCCGACGAGAAACAGGCTGCCCGGCTGAAGCGTCTGCGGGCGGATGATGCGCACGAACACGCCGTTCGCGCTCCCCTCGTCGCGCACGAACAGCTTGCCGTCCTTGTAGACGAAGTTGGCGTGGCGCGGCGAGAGCAGCGGATCTTCGGGAAACAGGATCGCGCCCTCGAGCCGGCCGGCGATGTGATCGGTGGCGGAGAGCACGTAGGAGATGCCGTCCATGCCTTCGCCCTTGATGAGGATCAGCTTGGCGCGGCCGGGCGCCTGCATCGCGCCGAAGAACATCGTCTTGGCGCCGCCCGTCGGTTTGCGCGGCTCGGGCGCGGCGCCGTCGCTCATCGGCTTGCCGCAGCCGGGGCAGAAGCGGAAGTTGGCCGCGACCTGCGCTCCGCACGACGGGCAGGCGCGGCCGCTCGCTTGCGCCGGCTCGGCCGGACGGGCGCGGGCGATCCCGAGCGACAGCCCGCACACCTGACAGGTGGTGGCGTGAAGCGGCGACAGCCCGTCGCAGTTGTCGCACACGAGGCCGATGTTCATGGGCGGCGCGCTCGGCGGATCGTCACGCGGGCAGTATAGCAGCGAGAGCGGCGCATCGGTCAATTCCGGCGCGCGCGCTCGAGCGCGTCGCGAGCCGCCTCGCGCACGAAGCCGCTTTCGTCCTTCAGCTCGGCGGAGGTGAGCGCGGGCAAAAGCCGGCGGGCGGCGTCGGGGTGGCCGGGGCCGGGGCAGCTGAGCGCGCCGCCGAGCGCAAACGCGGCGGCGCGACGCTCGCGCCAATCGGCCGCCCCGAGCGCGCGCGTGAGCGCGTCGGCGGTCAACCGCTCGCGAGCGCCAGGCGCGCCGGCTGCCGCCGCGTTGGTCGACGGGCCGACGCAGCCGCCGAGCGCCTCCACCGTCGCCAGCCGCACCTCCGGCGCCGGATCGGAGAGCGCGGCGATCGCTCGGGGCAGACCGCCCGGAAGCTCGACCAGCACCCGCGTCGCGGCGGCGCGCACCAGCGGATCGGCATCGTGCGATCCCTTCTCGACGGCCGGGAGCAGTTGCGCGCCGAGGGTGGCGAGCGCTTTGCGATCGCTCGGCTCGAGCGCGGCGGTGGCGAGCGGCCCGAGCGCGAGCTCGCCCGACCGCCCGTCGAGATCGGCGAGCGTGCGCAGGACCACGTCGCGGTGGCGCGAGAGCGCGTCCACGATCGCTTGCGCGATCTGCGCCTCGTCGTCGCGCCACAACGAGGGCGGCACCGACGGAGAGGTTGGGCTCGCGGCGCCGAGCCAGGCGACCCAGCCGCGCACGTCGAGGCCGTCTTCGCTTCGCGGCGGCGCGGAAAACGCGAGCGGCGCCGGATGATGCGCGAGCGCCTCGATCGCGGCGCGCCGGACCGGATCGCGCTTGACGAAGATCGCGGTCAAAAGTGCCTGTGCCGCCTCCTTGGGAAGCGGCCCCGTCGGGGCGATCGCGCCGTAGGCCCACGCGGCTTTCGCCTCGACCTCGCCCGCGCCTTCGGAGAGCGTCTGAAGGAGCGCGCGGCGCGCGACCGCGAGCTCTCGCTCCGGCGCGCCTGAAATCGCGCCGAGCGCCACCGCGCAGGCCGCGCGCGCCACCTCGGGCTCGGCCGGATCGCGAAGCAGACGCACCACCTCGGCGAGCGGTTTGAACGAGCCGGACCCGCTTCTTTGGCGCGCGAGCCCGAGGCACGCGGTGGCGGCGACCTCGCCGTTTCCGTCGGAGAGCCCACGCACGAGCGCCGCCTCCGCCTCGGGCGCACGCGTTCGTCCGAGCCCGAACAGCGCGGCGATGCGGATCTCTTTTTCCGGATCTTCGGCCAGGTGCGCGAGCGCGCCCGCGCTCTTCGGCGTCGCCAGCTCGGCCGCGGCCAGCGCCGCGCCCACCCGCAGATCGATCGCGTCGACCGCCGGCGCGCCGGGGAGTGCGCGCGCGTGCCGCTTCGGCTGCGCCAGCTCGAGGAGCGGCCCGATCGCGCTCTCGTTGTCGAGCTGGCCGAGCAGCTCTACCGCCAGCCGCTTCTGCGCCGGCTCTCCGTCGACCAGCACATCGAGCAGCGGCCGGAGCGCGTGCTCGCCGAGCTGCTTCAGCTTGGCCCGCGCGTTCGCGTCGCCCGCGCGCGCCGGCTGAAGGAGCGGCCCGGCATAGCGCCCGTACAGCTCGACGAGCAGGTTGCGATAGACCTTCTTGTCGGGGTGCGCGTACGCGAGCGGCCCGAGCTCATGCTCGAGCTCGGTGAGCGAGCCCAGGTACTCGTCGAGATCGAGCGCGCGCCGCGCGGCGTCGACCACCTGCTGCTCATCGGGCGCGCGCCGAATCACGTCGCGATAGAGCCGCGCCGCCTCGGCGTACTCGCCGCGCCGGAGCTGAAGGCGCGCGAGCACGAAGTGCGCCTTCCACAATCGATCGTCGAGCTCGAGCGCGCGACGGTAGGCCGCCTCCGCCCCGTCGAGCTGATCGCGTTTTTCCAGCACCTCGGCCAGCTTGAGCTGCGCCTGCGCGTCGGTGGGCCCGAGCTCGATCGCCTTCTTCGCGTAGGTGAGCGCGTCGGAGTCGCGATACAGCTCGAGCGAGAGCGCGGCGATCTGCGAATAGAGCTCGCGCGCCCGCCTTGGCGACAGCTTGGCGGCCGCCTCGAGCGCCGCGATCACCCGCTTCGGCTGATGGCGCGCGCGATAGACCTGGGCGAGGCCGATGAGCGATTCGGCGCGCGTCTCGTCGTCGGGCGCGCGATGGCCGAGCGCCTCGAGCACCGTCTCGGCCTCGTCGAGCTTGCCGAGCTTGAGCTCGCTGTCGGCGGTGAGCAGGCCATAGGCGGTCAGCGTCGCCGCGTCGCCGGCGCGATCGAAGCGGGCGCGAAAATCGGGCAGCCGCGCGGAGAGCCGTCCGGTGCGCTCGAGCGTCGCCACCCACCGCCCGCGCACCTCGAGCTCGAGCTGCGGCTGCTTCTTGGCGATCGCGCGATCGAACAGATCCTGCCACGCCGCCTCCGCCTCCCGGTCGCGGTGCATCCGCTCGAGCGCGGCGGCGAGCCCTTTTCTGAGCGCGAGATCGTCGGGCGCGAGCTTGACCGCTTTTTGATACAGCTCGAGCGCCTCGCCCGGCAGATCGTGATCGGCGTAGACGTCGGCGAGCCGCGCCATCTCCGCCGGCTTCTTGCCGCCGAGGGTGAGCAGGCGCCGCCAGGTCGCGAGCGCCTGCTGCTTGCGCCCGCGTTGAAAATAGAGCTCGCCGAGATCGATGAGGTGGGTCGCCTCGCTCGGCTCGAGCCGCACCAGGAGCTCCCGCTCGGCGAGCGCGAGCGCGCCGAGCCGCCGGCGCGCGGCCGGATCTACCGCGGTGAGCGACCAGCGCTGATAGAGCTCGGCGAGCTGCCCGTGGACTTGCGGATCGCGGGTCTGATGCCCGAGCCGCTCGGCGATCGCCAGCGCCTCTTTCGCGCCGTCTTGCGCCCACAATTTTTCCGCCAGCTCGAGCCGGAATTTCGGCTCTCCCGGCGCCGACGCGATCAGCTTGCGATATTCGGCGATCACCTCGGTCGGGCGCTGCTCGCGTTCGAGGAGCGCGATCAGATGCCGGCGCGCGTCGACGGCGCGAGCGTCCTTGGCGAGCGCCTGGCGAAAGCAGCTCTCGGCGCGCGGCGCGTCGCCGAGCTCGTCGTAGAGCCGCGCGAGCGTGTCCCACTCGTCGAAGCCGCGACCCTCGGCCGGCCAGTCGCGCTCCCAGCTGCCGGCGAGCGCGCGCAGCTCGTCGTGCGTGCGCGCGACGCCGATCAGCTTCTCGATCGCCGCGCGACGGAGATAGTGTCCGCGCGGCGCGAGCCGATACGCGCGATCGTAGGCGCTCTTGGCCCGATCGTCGGGCCCGCCCGACTCTTCGAGCTCGCCGATGCGCAGCCACGCCTGAGTGCGCGCCGCCGGATCCGCGCCGAGGTGATCCGCGATCTTGCGCCACTCGACCGACGCGTCGTCGTACGCGCCCGCCTGCGCCAGCGCCTCGGCCAGCTCGCGCCGGGTGTCGTCGTCTTTTGGATCGAGCGCCAGCATCTGATCGAAATAGGTGCGCGCCTCCGCCACCGCCTCGGCCTTGGGCAGCCCGCGATCCGGCGCGAGCGCGAGATCGGCCAGCTTGCGCAAAAGCGCGCGCTTGGCTTTGGGATCGCGCGTCGCCTTCGCCGCCGAGAGATAGAGCGGCCGCGCCAGATCGGCCCGCTTGAGCGCGACCTCCTCGCCCGCGAGCGCGAGCTCGGCGTGCGCATCGCCCGGCCGCGCCGCCAGCGCCAGCCGATAATGATCCGCGGCGTGCGTGTGATCGCCGCGCGCGCGATACAGATGGCCGAGCACCAGCTCGTCGGCGAAGTCGTGATGGCGCGCGGCGCGCGCGGTGTACTCGGCGGTGAGCGCGTCGAGCGTCCGGTAGCGGCGATAGAGCGTGATGAGCCGGCTGAGCGCGGCCGCGTCGTCGGGGCGAGTCGCGAGCGCGCGCTCGAGGCGGGCCACCAGCGCCGGATCGAACGGCGAGCGCGTCACCTGCCAATCGGCGCGCGCCGGCACGAGCGGCGCGACGACGAACAGAGCGAGCGCGAGCGCGATGCGGCGCACGCCGAAAGTCTACGGGAGAGTGGGGCTACTGGTAGCGGTTTTTGCGGATGAGCGTGAGGATCTGCTGCAGGCGCTGGCGCTTTCGATCGATCACGTACTCGCGCAGGAGCTTCTGATGGCCGCGCGCCATGTCGACGAGCTGGATGCCGGTGCCGTGCACCATCGGCGCCCCCGCGCCGCCGACAAAACCGTCGAGCCCGAGATCGTCATAGCGGATCTCGCCGCGCGCCCAGATGGTGTCGCTGGTGCCGGGCAAGGGCAGCTCGATCTGCACGAAGCGATCGTCGCGCCCGAGCGTGAGCGGCCGGTTGCGCGCGCCGTAGACGCGATGAACATAGAGGCCGGTCGGCGACAGGTTGGTGGTGACCGCCCGATGCAGGCGATCGCGGACGTATTGGTTGAAAAAGATCTGGGCGGGGATGCGATCGTCGTCGCGCCGGTTGCGAGGCTGCATGGGTTCTCCTGGCCGTCGAGGTCGGGTGTGATATGTAGGATATTGTAGTACCCATGGTAGCGGTGGTCAAAAAAACCGACGAATGGCACGATGACCGGTCCGTGACCGCTCCCGCTCGCCGCTTTCCGTTTGGCCCGACGCTGGTCGCGACCTCGTTCGGCGCGGGCTTCGCGCCCAAGGCGCCCGGCACCGCCGGCACGCTGACCGCGATCCCGATCGCCTGGGCGCTGGCGCGGCTCGGCACCGGCGGCTTCATCGCCGGCACCCTGTTCATCACGCTCCTCGGCACCTGGGCGGCGGGCGCGTTCATGCGCGCGACCGGCACCCACGACGATCAGCGCATCGTCGTCGACGAGGTGGCGGGCTATCTGGTGACCTTGCTGCTGGTGCCGCGGAACGCGATCACCCTCGCGCTCGCCTTCGTGCTGTTTCGGCTGTTCGACATCTGGAAGCCGGGACCGATCCGCTGGATCGACGACCACGTCCACGGCGGCTTCGGAGTGATGGCCGACGATCTGGCCGCCGGCGTCGTCGGTGCGGTGTTCCTGTTCGCGCTCGATCACTCGGGCGTCCTCGCGCGGCTCGCCGCGTGGATCCATCTCGGATGAGCGCCTCGGAGAGCAGCCCGGAG
>JANWLJ010000200.1 GCA_025450955.1 Polyangium sp. (in: bacteria)
CAGCGGCGTGAGGATGATGATCTTGTAGCCGGGCGCGAACGGAATGCCGGGCAGGATCTTGAGCGCCTTGACCCCGAGCATGGTGAGCGACACGCCGGCGATGATCGCCACGTCGCGCACGAAGCGCCGGCTCTTCTCGTCGCCGCCGCCGTGCTCCATCACGTGATCTTCGGCGCGCGAGATCTGCCGCTCGAGCCGGTGCACCAGCGGCCCGACGTCGCCGCGGCTGATCCGCTTCACCGACGCCCAGAAAGGTTCGCTCGGCCCCTGTTCGTTGCGCCCACCGCCGCGGCTGCCGCCCCCGCCGCCACCGCCGCCGCCGCCTCCACCGCCGCCGCTGCCGCCGCCTTTGCGCCCGCGTTCACCGTCGCCGAGGAGCGCCAGCACCGCGTCCATCGACGCCGCCACCATCCGCGTCACCTTGAGCTTGGAGAGCCCGGTCGCGACCGCGCGTGGATCGCCGGCGCGCGCGATCTGCGAAGCCACCACCGCCGACATCACCCGCAGCACCATCACCAACCCGACCTCGGCGCCGCCCAGGTTGAGCTTGAGCTTGAACAGGTGAAGGTCGATATGAATCCAGTGATCGACCGCCGGGCTCGATCGGGTGAGCGCGTAGGAGATGACCAGAAACAGCGCGAAGCCCCAAAGTTTGTAGATTTGCCGAAAGAAGCGCTTTGGCGGCAGGCCGACGATCATCCACAAGATCGCCAGCGCCACGAACACCGACGAGACGGCCCACAGCCGGGGGAGGAAAAAGATCCCCGCCGCCACGCTGACGAGGAACAGGACGCGGAGGCGGGGGTCGAGCGAAGACTTCGGGGCGGGCACGGTGACAGCTTAGCTGGTGCGGCGACTACAAACCACCGTCCATCGGCGCGCCGCCGTCGGGCGAGCCGCCGCAGTTGCCCGCCTTCCAGCGGGTGTAGGTGTCCTGGAAGAAGGTGTCGACCGCGGTCTTGACGGTGGTCTGGGTGAAGCTCGGGTGGGTGTCCTGCCCGGTGCCCACCATGTAGAACCGCTGCGAGGCGGTGATGTCGCTGCAGGTGCCGTCGGTGGTGAGGTCGGCCGACGCGAGCTTGAGCCAGTGGCGCACGTCCGACTGAAGCGCCTTGAAGTTGTTGTCCGAGGTGACGCTCAGCATCACCTGATGCTCGCCGTTCTGGTGGCACGAGCTGCAGTTGCCGAGGTTGCCGTTGACGTTCTGCTTCCAGATGTTGTTCATCCCCGAGCTGTTGTAGTCCGTAAGGGTCATGCAGGCGGCGAACTGCGCCAGCGCGTCGTACGGCACCATCCCGCCCGGCGGCGGCATCGGCAGCGAGCGCTCCTTGTTCTCCTGGGTGATCCAGTCGACGATCGCCTGCACCTGCACCGGCGACGGGTTGGTGCCCATCCCCGAGCCGAGCATGTGCTGGTGGGTGATGAGGTAGCTCTTCATCGGGTCGCTGTTGACCATCCGCGGATCATTGACGAGCTGCCCGTAATAGGCGCCGGTCGATCCGAGGAACTTCGGCCCCGAGCTCAGCCCGTCGGTGGCGTGGCAGGACGCGCACTCGGTCGAGATGAACGGCTGCACGTTGTTGAGAAACAGCGCCTCCGCGTTCGGCGGCGTGCCGGGCGTGACGATGGTCGAGCCGTCGGTGCCGGGCGTCATGTTTCCGTTCTGGCCCGGCTGATATCCGCCGAGGCAACCAGCCATCAGCAGGCTCAGAGAAGTCGTCGAGAACAAAGTGACCCAGCGCATCGTTCGGCTCCTTGCTAGAGCGTCCACTTCGACATCGAGGCAATTACATGCCCGTGCAGTTTCCGGCCTTGTAGTGCGTCATCGTCAGGTTGAAAAAATCGGTGAGCGCCTGCTCGTTGGCGCTGCTCAGCGTAAAGGGCGGGTGGCTGAGCGTGATCTCCGAGCCGCGCGCGCTGAAGCGGTTGGCCGGAGCGATATCCTTGAAGGTGCCGTCCGGGTTCGCCTCGAGCTCGGCGAACTTGAAGAGGAACGGCAGCGAGCGCAGGTGCGCCAGGTCCTTGGTCGCGTCTCCCGAGAGGTAGACGTTGAACATCCCCGAGCCGTGGCACGACAGGCAGGGCCCGGAGTCGGTCATCTGCTTGGCGATGCCGTCCATTCCCGACGAGGTGAAGTCGGTCGCGGTCATGCACTGGCCGAACTTCACCAGCTCCGCGGTGGCCGGAGGCGCCGCGCCCATCTGCGCCGGAGCCGGCGCCGGCGCCGGGTTGGAAGCGGGGGCGGCGGGCTGACCGCCGCTCCCCGTTCCAGTAGCTCCGTTGGTACCCTGATTCGATCCCTGCGCCGGACCATTCGCCCCCCCAGTCGGGGGCGGGGTGTAACCGCCCAAGCAACCCACTGCGAGAACCGTCAAAGACAAAGCCGAGAGGCGAATGATCCGACGCATTGCTCTGCTCCTTCTTTACTTCGAGCCGTCCGTGGTACGAGGCGGTCCGACTAGGTCCAGCGGCGACGAGAGATGAGGAGCAGCAGCGCGCCCATGAAGAGCAGCGCCAGCGCGCCCGAGGTGCCGGCGCCACCGCCGTAGGTGCAGCCGCCGGTGAAGCCGCCCGGAGTGCCGCTCGTCGAAGAGCCGGGCATGCCCGGGGTGGTGATGGTCGAGCCGTTGTCGCCGTTCGAGGCCGACGGAGGAGCCGCCGCCGGAGGCGCGGGGGCCTGCGCGTCACGCACACCCGAGAGGAAGGTGAGGTAGAGCGCGTTGCGATCCTCGGGCAGGGTGCGCCCGTCGGCCGCCGTCACCGTCGGAGCGGTGCCGGTGCCCATCCACACGCGGCCGACCCACGGCGCGAGGAAGAAGGTCTTCACGTGCGGCATGAAGCTGGCGCCGTAGCCGACGTTCGGCACGTCGCCGAGGCAGTTGAGGTGGTTGCGGCCCTGGGTGCCGGGGTTGCGGCCGAGCATGTTCGAGAGGTAGCCGCCGTCCGAGTTGGCCGGGCTGACCGCCGCCGCGAACATCTGCGAGAAGGCCTTCTTGGTCGCGTCGAAGTTGACGAAGGTCAAAGACGACGAGCCGAAGCTCGAGATCGGCGCGCCGTAGACGGCCAGCGCGTGCTGCTCGGAGCCGACGATGCCGACCGAGCCCGAGCAGGAGACCACGTGCGAGCTCTCGAGCGCGATGCCGGTCTGCTGCGCCAGCATGTTGTAGCCGGTGTCGCTGATCTGCAGGCGGGCGACGTAGCTCGAGGACGAGCCCTTCTTGTTGCGGCGGCGGCCCGAGCCGTTCGAGATGAAGGTGGTCAGGTAGACATCGCCGCCCTCGGCCATCGAGAGCGTGGGCGAGGCCGGGTAGATGCCGTTGCCGCCGAGCGGGCCGGGCAGGCCGTCGACGCCGCCGATGTTCTGCGGATCCGGCTTGGCCGCCACCACGGTCTTCTTCCACATGCGCGGCATCACGGTCTGACCGTTGTTGTTCTGGGTCAGCGCGGCGGTGTCGGTGTTGTAGTAGGCGACCGCGTCACCACGCTCCGACGGACGGTTGACGCCCTCGGGGGTGGAGAACAGCGCGCGGCTGTCGCTCATCACCAAGATCGACGGGCGGCCGATGTTGGAGGTGAAGGCGCGCTGGTTGTCCGAGATCAGGTACGGCGTCATCCCGCCCTGCGCATCGGCCTTGATGCCGGTCAGGAACACGTAGGTGGTGTTGCCGTTGTTGTCATAGATGCCGGTGACGAACTTCTTGCCGTCCCACTGAATGCGGGGCGCGGCGACGTTGTCGTTCGGCTCCTGGTCGAGGACCACATGATCCTCTTCCGGGTTGGTGGTGTTGTTGTGCGAGGTCAGATCCTGGCAATCCTTGTTGGTCACCAGGGAGTAGGTCTGGGTGTTGCCGTTGCCCTGGATGTTGTTGGCGCCGTAGGCGACCAGGAAGTGGCCGGCTCCGTCGCCCGCGATCGCCGGGTGGCCGAGGCGATCCGAGTTCGAGTAGGTGAACTGCGCCCGCGCCCGGATGGTGGGCGCCGCGTCGGGGTGCATGTCGATCGACACGCACTTGACCGCCGAAGGTCCGCGCAGGTTCTTGACGTTGTTCGACGTGTACACCATGACTACGGTGCTCCCGTCGACGGTGAAGGACGGCTGCTCGTTTCCGTCGCCGAGGTTGCGGGTCGCGCGCACCATACCGGCGCTGTTGACCTGCAACGTCTGGCGCTTGGAGACGCCGTCGTCGAGCTTGAGGACGTAGACGCCGCTCTGCGCAGCTCCCATCCCGCCGCCCGAGCCATTACCAGCCCCGGTGCCGGCTCCACTCTGAGCGAGGGCCGGGCCCGCGAGCGCGCCGGCCAGCGCCAGAGTCACTCCTTTCATCGCGAAGTTCCATTTCCTCATGGTCTTCCTCTCTTTTCTCTTTCAGCCTGGCTAGCTCGTTGCCCCTCGGTCGCTCCCTAGAGCAAGGTCCGTTCCGTATCTCTACGGAGACGCAGGTCTTGAAAACCCTTGGTTTTTCGCTCGCGGGGCTGGGGTAAAACTTCCCGCCCTGCGGGCCGAGGGCCCCAGGGTGATGGTCCGCATCTGGCGGGTCGGGGGATCGAGCCGCTCATAAAGATTGATCACGCTGGCGCGCAGCACGTGGCCCCCGGCGTAGACCACCACCTCGCCGTGGCTGTGGCGCGGGGCGGAGAACTCGACGCCGCCCTGATAGTCCTCCTTGCCGAGACGAATCACCCGCTCATCCCGGGTCACCAGATCGACCCCACGGAAGGACGCGGTCGGGATCTTGTTCGCTTTCAAGAAATCCTCGAGCCGATATCGCGGATCTTCGCTTTTTCCGGCATTCACCGGCGTCAGGTTTCCATCGAGCAGGTTGCGCTTGAGCTGCGCGACCAGCCGGCCGTCGAGGTTGATGCGCACCGCGCGGCGGTTGAGCTCGCCGGTCGAATAGGGGATGTTCTCGGCGATCGGCTTGCCGCTATCGTCGAGGAGCGCCCACTGCTCGCGATCCCAGCGCGGCGGCTTCTTGTGCACGTAGATCGCCAGATCGGTCACGATGTCGACCGTGTCGTTGGTGTGAACCCCGTTGCGCCACTCGACCCGCGGCTTGCCGAACAGCTCGCGGCTGAAATTGAAATAGAATTTATTTCGATATTTCCGAAGGTCTTTTCCGCTAATCACCACCACCCGATCGCGGCCGCCGTACCAGTGGGTCGCCTGGATGTCGTTGCAGTCCACGCCGAGCGTCTTGAAGTAGTCGCAGATGAGGAAGTGGGTGGTGTACTGGCCCTTGTCCCACTGGTAGCGGATCGGCCGGACTCCCGGGGGCATCTCGTTATAGGTGAAGGCGACCCGCGGCTGCCCGTCGACGTAGACGGTGGCCATGTGATAGCGCGTGTGGGTGTTGTCCGCGTCGTCGGTGTCGTCGAAGCGCTGG
>JANWLJ010000201.1 GCA_025450955.1 Polyangium sp. (in: bacteria)
ACATGCGGCTCGAAACTTAGATCGGTCGACCTATTGCGTCAACGACCGTCGAGCGCGTCCAGCACCGCATCGTGCAGAAGCGGTCGAAATATCTTGATGCGCTCGTTCTTGCGGGTCGGCTCGACCCGGTTCGAGAGCAGCACTACCGCCCGGCCGCGCGGCGGATCGAGCCACAGCGAGGTGCCGGTGAAGCCGAGATGGCCAACCCCCTCTTTCGGCCAGCGTTCTCCCGCCGACGATCCCACCGGCGACGGGCGATCCCAACCGAGGCACCAGGTCGAGTGGGGCACGCCGGAAGGTTGCCAGAACTTTCGCACCACCTCCGGCGCGACGATTCCCGCCTCACCGCGCCAGGCCGCGAGCAGCGCGCGCGCGATCGCGGCGACGTCGCGCGCCGTCGAGAACAGGCCGGCGTGACCGGCCACCCCGCCCATCGCCCGCGCGTTCTCGTCGTGGACCACCCCGCGCAGCCCCTCGCACGGCGCGCAGGCAAGAGGATCGAGCGGCAGGTATCGGGTCTCGACGCCGAGCGGAGCGGCGATCTCGCGGGCGAATCGCGCGTCGAGCGGCTCGCCGGTTTTTTCTTCGAGGAGCGCGCCGAGCAGGATGAAGCCGAGATCGCTGTAGACCGATTTGGTGCCGGTGGGAAATTCGAGCGGCTCGCGCCTAACCGACGCGAGGACCGCCGCGCGCGAGGCGCCGAGGAGCTTCCAGGCCGGCAGCCCCGAGGCGTGCGCCAGGAGATCGCGCACCGCGACCCCGGGGCGCGCCTCCTCGTCGAGGCTGAGCGGGCCGCGCTCGACGAGCTGCATGGCGAGCGTGGTGGTCGCGAGCGGCTTGGTGAGCGACGCGAGATCGAAGATCGTCTCCTCGCTCGCCGCGCCGACTGCGGCGGAGAGGACCTGCGCGCCCGCGTCGAGCACCACGAGCTGCGCGGCAGGAAATACGTCGCCCACCGCGCTCGCTAAAATCTCCTCCACCTTCGCCCAGTTGGTCATCGGTCTCACATGTAGGTGACGCGATGCGTTGAAAGCTCAACGATTCTAGCCACTTGACAAGGTGCGTCGTGCGCCATCAAATCCCCGCCCGGAGGGTCCACCATGAAGCTCGCCATCGCGCTCGCCGGCAGCTTCGCGCTCGCGCTGCTCGGCTGCTCGGACCCGATGCTCGCCCAATCGCCGGCGCCGTACACCGCGCCCGCCGGGCCGCCCGCCGCGCCCACCGCTTTTCCGCGTGGCACCACCGACGGGGGAGCGCACCAGGCGTATCCGATCATCCTCGCCCACGGCCTCGACGGCTTCGAGAACATCGGACCCATCGACTACTTCTACGGCGTCGCCGATGCGTTGCTCAAGGACGGCCACGTGGTCTTCACGCCCGAGGTCGACGCGTACAATTCGTCGGAGGTGCGCGGCGCCGAGCTCCAGGCGTTCGTCGAAGACGTGCTCGAGTCGACCGGCGCGGCCAAGGTCGATCTCATCTGCCACTCGCAAGGCGGGCTCGACTGCCGCTACGTGGCCTCGAACCTCGGGCCGAAGATCGCGGCGGTGGTGACGATCGCGACGCCTCATCGCGGCACGCCGGTCGCCGACATCGCCGAGGGCGATCTGCCCGGGCCGGCCAAGGACGCGGTGAACGCGCTGCTCAACGTGCTCGGCGCCGCCATCGACAATGGACAGATGGACATGAACGCGCAGGCGGCGCTCGAGGTGCTCACCGCCTCGGGCGCGGAGGCGTTCGGCGTGCGCCATCCCGACAGCCCGCAGGTGCGCTACTACTCGATCGCCGGCCGCTCGAACGGCGCGCCGGGCGACGATGGCTGCGCGACGCCGACCGAGGCGCCGTTCATCGCGCGCTGGGATGGCTATGACGATCCGATCAATCCGCTTCTGGCCGCGACCGGGAGCATTCTCTCGAACGACGTCTCGCCGCCGCCGCTCAATGATGGATTGGTGCCGGTCGCCTCGGCGCGCTACGGCACCTTCCTCGGCTGCGTTCCGGCCGATCATCTCGACGAGATGTGCCAGATCGCGGGCGCGTCGCCGGGCGTGGGCAACGCCTTCGACTGTCACCTCTTTTATCGGCAGCTCGCCGATTGGCTGGTTGCGCAGGGCGATTGAGTCCGTTAGGTTCCGGTCGTGATCAAGATCTGTCCCGCGTGCTCGTCGACCTGGGCCGGTGGAGTTCACTGCGAAGACTGCGGCGGGCTCTTGCGCGATCCGTTCGCCGTCGACGCCGCCCAGGCGCTGCCGCGCGGGATCTGGGGCTACATCCGGCTGCAGTACGGCGCGCGGCGCGGGATGCTGGTGCGGGTGATGGCGTTTCTGATGGTGCCGGTGGTGTTCGGGCTCGGCGCGCGCGAGGCGGTGCTCTGGCCGTCGCCGTGGAACGCGCTCGGGATCGCGGGCGCGGCGCTGGCGGGATTTCTCACCTGGGCGACGGTCTACTGGCTGGCTGGCCGCGCGGTGAAGATCTGGGTGCTGCGCAAGGGCCAGCTGAACAAGCGGCGGCTGGCGCGCGCGATGCTCAAGCGGGTGATCAAGTCGTCGCGAACGTCTTGACCACGTCGTAGAGCACGTTCACTCCCCACTTGAGCCCGTCGACGGGGATGCGCTCGTCGTGGCCGTGGAAGAGGTCGCCGAACTTGACGCCGTCGTCGGGAAAGCGCACCGGCATGAAGCCGTAGGACCGGGTGCCGAGCCGCGACCAGCTCTTGGCGTCGGTGAAGCCGGGCATGAGATAGGGCACCGGCACGCCGCCCGGATCGTGACGGCGGATCGCGTCCGCGAGGAGCGCGCACAAAGGCGAGTCGGGATCGTTTTCGACCGGCGGCAGATCGCGCAGGATCTCGATCTCGATCTCGTCCTCGACGACTTTTTTGATCTCGGCAATGAGCGCGGCGCTGGTCTGGTTCGGCAGCGTGCGGCCGTCCAGCTCGGCGTCGGCTTCGCCGGGGATGACGTTGGTCTTCGCGCCGGCCCGGAGCACCGTCGGGACCGCGGTGTTCGAGAGCATCGACTGCATCGCTCCGCGCATCCCGGCGTCGGGTAATTTTGCCAGCACCAGATCGGCGATGCGACGCACGTAGAGATTTTTCAAGAGCCAGCGCGCCGGCGGCTTTTGGGTCGCGGCGACCTGTTTCAAGTAGCGCTCGACGATCGCGGTGCGATGGTGCGGCAGGCGGGTGGAGACCAATTTCGACACCGCGGCGCCGAGGCGGCCGACCACGTTGTCGGGGCGCGGCAGAGAGCCGTGGCCGGGCGAGCCGCGCATCCGCATCTTCATCCACACCACCCCGCGCTCGGCGGTGCCGATCGGGTCGAGCCGCGCGCCGCCGAGCCGCACGGTGAAGCCGCCCGCCGCGCCGAGCGCGGACTCGGCGCGCACCCGCTCGGGGTGATGTTCGACCAGCCCGCGCGAGCCGAGAGCGCAGCCCGCCTCCTCGTCGGCGACGCCGGCGAAGATCAGATCGCGGGTCAGGCGCGCGCCCTCCTGCTTCAAGCGAATCAAGGTGAGCGCGCACATGATCGCCATCTGCTTCATGTCGATCGCGCCGCGCCCCCAGAGATAGCCGTCGTGGATCTCGCCGGAGAAGGCGCCGTGGGTCCAGCGCGCGGGCTCGTGCGGCACCACGTCGAGGTGGGCGGCGAGCAGGAGCGGCGCTTTGGATCCGTCGCCGGCGAGCCGGACGATCACGTTCTTGCGGCGAGGCTCGGCGCCGATCAGCTCGGGCTCGAGGCCGGCTTGGGTGAACAGCTCGGCGAGATATTCCGCGGCCGGGGTCTCGTCGCCGGGAGGGTTGGTGGTGTCGATGCGGATGAGCTGGGCGAGATGGTAAGCGGCGTCGTCGCCGAGCTGCGCGTCCATCAGTGGGTCGCGCCTTTGGGCGCCGGCTTGGCGTTCCACACCCGAATCGCGAGCACCAGGCCGATCACCGCCGCCGGGACCATCACGATCGGCCAGGCCGACCAATTCGCCGGCAGCTTTTTGGCGGCGCCGGTCGGCAGCACGTGGCCGAGCACCACCGCTTCGGCGGCGGTGCCGAGATAGACGAAGCCGTCGATGATCCCGACCGCCACGCCGGCGTTCTTCTTGCCGCCGAAATCCATCGACGCGGTGCCCGAGAGCATTCCGTGGACGCCGATGATGCAGAGAGACATGAAGATCATCAGCCAGCCGAGCAGGCCGGTGCCGAGGAGCGAATAGACCAGGCCGGCGCCGACCAGGAGCGCGGCGTAGAGCACCGCCGAGACCGGGCCGCGTCGCGATTGAAAGACGCGATCGGAGATCACGCCGGCGAACATCCCGCCGAGAATGCCGGCGATGCACAAGAGCATGCCCCAGTGCGAGGCGACGAACTGAGTGGCGATGCCGGTCTCGGCGGCGAAGATCGGATACCACTGCATGATCGCGTTGCGTAGATAGCCCGAGCAGAACTCGACCGCGGCGATGGTCATGATGATCGGATTTTTCAGCATGGTCAGCGCCACCCGCTTGACCCCGAGCGGCGCGCCGTCGTCGCCGGAGGAGGCGTCGCCGACGTCGAAGTCGGGGTGGCCGGCGTCCGAGGGGCGATCGCGCACCAGGAAGAAGTCGAGCGCGGCGAAGCCGAGCAGGATCCCCGCCGGGACGAAGAAGACCCACGCGGTCGGCGCGTGGGTGACGATCACGTGGCCCCAGTCGTAGGCGAAGTAGATGCCGAGCGAGATGAGGATGCCGAAGATGCCGCCGAAGGTGCCGCGCTCGCGCACGTGGAACCAGGCGGAGTTGACCTTGACGATCGACACCGCGCCGAAGCTCTGGAAGTACATGTTGAGCGCGTAGAGGACCGAGAAGATCGGGACCAGGTGATGGTGGTGGCCGACGAGCACGCCGCCCATCGCCACGTTCATCGCCGCCGAGCCGACCGCCGCGAGCAGGATGGTGCGCCGGCCGCCGAAGCGATCGGTGAGCGGACCGTTGATGACGAACGAGACGCCGTAGACCAGCGTGCCGCAGAAGAAGATGGTGCCGAAGTCCTGCTTCGACATCACGTCGCCGAGCGCGGTCTTGCAGACGTTCAGGTTGTAGCGCCCCATATAAAGGAACGCGTAGGTGAGGCCGACCGGAAACCAGTTGAAGAACCGGCGGCGGATATAGGCGGCCGAGTGGCCGAGCTCGACCCGCGGCAGCCGCGAGACCACCAGCGCGATCACCGCGAGCAGGATCAGAATGGGCGCGAGCTCGGACAGCCAAGCGGGCATCGTGCCGTTCTAAGTAGCATACAATGATCGAATCGTGACCCCCGAGCTGTTCCACGCCACCAACGACGAGGCTTCGGCGGCCGCGCGCAGAGAGGTGGTCGCGCGCGGGCTCACCGAGCGGATTCGCTTTCGAAATATTTTCTATCCCGAGGTACAGGCCGACTTCGATGCGCGCGGCGGAACCCGGCTGCCGGCCTGGTGGGACGGCGCGACCTTGCATCAGGGCGTGGACGCGGTGCTCGCGGCGATCGCCGCGCTTTAGCGCATCGCCAATTCGATCGCTTCGAGCGCCTTGACCCGATCGCGCAGGTCGGCGGCTTTTTCGAAGTCGAGATCTTCGGCGGCCGCGTGCATCTTCCGCTTGAGGTCGAGGATGGTCTTCGGGATGTCCTCGACCTTGACGTCGGCGATGTACTTTTGGGTCTTCTCGGCCGCCTTCGGGGTGGCGGTCACGTCGACGTAGTCGTCGTAGGCGCTGCCGCGCATATCGAGGATGGTGCGCTGCACCGACTTCGGCGTGATCTTGTGCTTCTTGTTGTAGGCCGCCTGAATCTTGCGGCGCCGCTCGGTCTCGCTGAGCGCGAGCTTCATCGCCGAGGTGATCTTGTCGCCGTACATGATCACCCGGCCGTTGAGGTTGCGGGCGGCGCGGCCGCAGGTCTGGATGAGCGAGCGATCGCTGCGGAGAAAACCCTCTTTGTCCGCGTCGAGGATCGCCACCAGCGACACCTCCGGCAGATCGAGCCCTTCGCGCAGAAGATTGATCCCGACCAGCACGTCGAACTCGCCGCGCCGGAGATCGCGGATGATCTCGATGCGCTCGAGCGTGTCGACGTCGGAGTGGAGATAGCGCACGCGCACGCCGACGTCGGCATAGTACTCGGTCAGAACCTCGGCCATCCGC
>JANWLJ010000202.1 GCA_025450955.1 Polyangium sp. (in: bacteria)
CCGCAGCTTGGGCCGGGAGCCGGGATCGGTAGAGCCGGTACGGGTCTGGGATGCTTCCATCTAGGGCCCCTCGGGGAAGTGGATCGTCTTGGGGAGCTGGCGGAACTCGCGCAGGTTGAGATCGAGATCGAACAGGCCGGTCACGCGGGTGCGGCGGCCGCGCTCGACGTCGTAGAAGAGCGCGGTGGTCGAGCGGTACGCCACCATCATGCCGAGGCCGGCGCCGCCGCCGGCGGTGTCCATTTGGCCGCTCTTGAGCGCGCGCACCAGGCCGCCGAAGACGTGCTTGCGCTCGAGCCGCCCGAAGCGATCGGCGACCTCGACCGCGATCCGCACCCCGTCGGAGGCGACCCGCAATTCGGCCGCGTCCTCGGCGACCAGCCGGATCTCGGCCTTGCGATCGTGGGCGAAGAGGGGCTGGCCGCGATCGTCGACCGGCGCGTCGTACATCGCGTTCATCAGCAGCTCGTGGACCAGCTCGCCGAGCATCTCGCCGACCCGCTTGGGCGCGCCCAGCCTGGCGGTGAACGCGATCGTCTCGCGCACCGCCGAGTCGCGCTCGTTCGCGTCGGTGAGCCCGAACGCGAAGCCTTGCGCGCCCCACGCCAGATGCGACTCGAACGGCGCGCTCTGGCCGCCGAGCACGCGCCTGCCGATGTGCAGCAGATCGTCTTCGCGCGGCGGCACCTCGAAGCTCGGCCGTCCCATCAGCGCCACCAGCCGCGGCTCCTCGAGCGCTTTCGCCAGCAGCCGATCGAGCGGCTCACCAGAATAAAGGATCGCCTTCGTGCCCGGCTGGGTGCGAAGGAGCTTCA
This sequence comes from Polyangium sp. (in: bacteria), assembly GCA_025450955.1. Lineage (GTDB taxonomy): Bacteria > Myxococcota_A > Polyangia > Palsa-1104 > Palsa-1104 > JANWLJ01. Next base: position 816 of record JANWLJ010000202.1, read on the forward strand.
TGATCAGATCCGCATCGAACGCGTCGGCGACCACCAGCGCCGGCGTGCCGAGCGTGGCGAGGTCGAGCTTCTCCGGCTCTTCCTCTTGGCGCACCTCGAAACCGGCGCAGCCGAGCACTCGGGCCATGCGGCGATTCACCATCTTATTGCGTTCCAGAACGACTGCCTGAGGGCTCGTCATGCGCACCGCACCATGCGGGCTAAAATTCCCGGGTGACGGGTCATTGTATCGAAATTTTCTACTGGGGACAAGGATCTCCTGTGGTATTGTAAAACCGATCGATATGCAGATTCCTCGACGGCGGCGACGCCATCCAACTGCCATTTTCGTGTGCGCGCCTCGCCTACTTTTAGTTGGGCTTTTGGCCGCGCTTTGCATTGGGCCGGGCGCCGGCGTGGCGCGCGCGGCGGATGACGGCGCGTGGCTCGAGAAAGCGGCGGAGCAGGCGATCATCGCGGGCCGATATCCGCGCGCGGTGGCGCTCCTTCGCGGGCTCGCCGCGCTCAAGCCGCGCGATCCGTCGCCGGAGTATCGATTGGCCGAGGTGTTTACGCTCGCCGGCCAATATGAAGATGCGATCAGCGAATATAAACGGTTCGCGGCGCGGCCCGAGGCCGACCCGGCGCGCAAGGCGCACGCCGAGAGCGAGGTGACCCGGCTCGCGGAGGCGCCGGCGCCGTTTGCCGAGCAGCTCTTCAAACAGGCGCCGGCCACGCCCGAGTCGAAGCGGCTGTTTCAAGAGGGCAAACGCGACGCGCAGGCCAAGCACTACGACGCGGCGATCGCCGAGCTCCAGGGCGCGCTGCTCCTCGATCCCGATCTGCCCGGACCCTACCGGCTCCTCGGCGCGGTCTACGGCAAGACCGGCGATCGCGCGCAGGAGCAGCTGTGCCTCGCCGACTATCTGCGGGTGCGGCCCGACGGAAAGATCGCCGACACCGTGCGCGAGCGGCTCAAGAAGCAGCACCTCCTCGGCACGCTCACCGCGCTCGCGTCGTGGCCCTGCCGCGTCTACATCAACGGGCGCGACACCGGACGCTCGACGCCGCTTGAGAGCTTCGGGCTGCCGGCCGGCAAGTACATGGTCGGCTTCGAAAACGAGCAGTATCATATCGTCCGCTTGATGCGCGTCGACATCGCGGTCGGGAAAGAGACCAGGAAGCAGTTCGGCTTCGGGCTGCTCATTACCAAGCTCGATCCCTGGGCGCGCGTCCGCGTCGACGGCAAGGACATCGGCCTTTGGGACGAGGCGGGGATCCCCGAGGGCAAGCACACCGTCGCCTACGAATCGCACGACGGCAAGAAGTCGAAGACCGTCGAGCTCGACATCAAGGGCGGCACGCGATCGAGGCTGAGCTGGTGAGCACCGAGCCGGCGCCGCACGGGAAGCTGCAGCCGGGCTCGCCGGCCGACCCGACCGCGTTCGGCAAATATCTCTTGCTCGGAATGATCGCGCGCGGCGGAATGGCCGAGGTCTATCGCGCCAAGCTGCGCCAGACGGCGATGCCCGCGGGCGGAGGCGAGCCCGAGCGGATGCTCGCGATCAAGTGCATGCGGCCGCAGCTCGCCAAGGAGGCGCGCTTCGTCGAGATGTTCATTCGCGAGGGCAAGCTCGCGGTGCTGCTCGACGCCACCTCGATCGTCCGCACCTTCGAGATCGGGCGCATCGAGGGGCGCTACTTCATCGCGATGGAGTACATCGGCGGCAAGGATCTGACCCAGATTCTCCGTCGCTGCCAGGAGTCGAACCAGCGCATCCCGGTGCCGCACGCTTGCTACATCGCGGCCAAGATGAGCGAGGGGCTGCACTACGCGCACACCCGCTCGGACGCCGAGGGCCGGCCGCTCAACATCGTCAACCGCGACGTCTCGCCGTCGAACGTGCGGGTCAGCTACGACGGCGAGGTCAAGCTGCTCGACTTCGGCATCGCCCAGGCGATGCTCAAGTTCACCTCCGAGATCGGGGTGCTCAAGGGCAAGTTCAGCTATATGTCGCCCGAGCAGATCCGCGGCATGCCGGTCGACGCGCGCACCGACGTGTTCTCGACGGGGATCATCCTGCACGAGATGCTCACCACCGAGAAGCTGTTCCGCGGCGACACCGAGTTCGCGCTGATGGAGAAGGTGCGCAAGGCCGACGTGGCGCCGCCGTCGAAGTTCAACCGGCGCGTGCCCGAGGCGCTCGATCGGATCGTGCTCAAGGCGCTCGCGCGCGATCTGCCGGATCGCTATCAGACCGCCAAGGAGCTCGGCGACGACCTCGGCGCGTTCGCAGCGCAGTACCGATTCAATCCGAGCGAGATGCAGGAGTTCATGCGCAACCTCTTTCGCGTCGATTATCAGAAAGAGGCGGATGAGATGGTGGCCTGCCGGGCGGCGAGCCTGGACTCGGAGCCGGAGCTGAGCATCGAGTCGGAGCTGGTGGTGCAGGCCCCGGCGGCGGGCTCGGGCGCGAGCCATCCGCCGCCTTTGCCGTCGTCGCGCGAGGCGGGCCGCGGGCAGCCGACCGGCCAGGCGGGCCAAGGGGCAATCGGCGCGGGTGCGCAAGACGGAAGACAGACCGGGCGATCCCAGGCGATGTCCGAGCCGCCGTCGGTCTCGGGCACGGCGTCGACCCAGCCAGGCGACCCGTCCTCGGCGAGCTTGTGGTCGCGGCTGCGGAAGAAGTTCACCAAGTAGCGCGTGTCGGCCTCCGTCGCAGTCGTCCGTCCGGAACGCACTCATTTAATGATGCGGCTGCGGTGCGGAAGGGCCCTCTTTGCAAGCGGGCCTACGGCTGTTACAATCGCTCGACGAATGCGTGTGGGTGTGTGCCATGGCTGAGGGGGCAGTGCCGCCACCGTCGGCGTCGTCGCGGCGCGGACCGCCGCCCTTGCCGCGCGGCGCGATCGAGACGCCGCCGCCGATGACCACGGTCAGCGACTCGCCGCTCGACGAGCTGCTCGAGCTGATCGCGGCCGAGGCGCAGGCCGCCGACAACAAACGGCGCGGCGCCGATCTGCGCGCGCGCGCGGCGCTGCTCACCTGGGATCGCCACGGCGACGTTCAGCAGGCGCTCGCGTTTCTCGAGAAGGTGGATCATCCGCTCGCCTGGTCGATTCGGCTGGCCGCCGCGCTCGAGAGCGGGCCCGAGCAGCAGGACAAGCTGCTGAATGCCTGCGTCGCCGACGCCAAGCGGCGCGGCGACAAGCACGATCTCGCGGATCTCGGCGGGCTCCTCTTGTGGCGGCCGCGCGACGCGCAGCCGGCGGCCGAGCTGCTTCGCCACGCCGGCGAAGATCGACTCGGCGCGCGAAGGCTGGCGCTCTCGATCGCCGGCGGCTGGTCGGAGCTGGTCGAGACGCTGGTCGAGTCCAAAGGCGGCAAGGACGGCGACGCCGAGGTGCTCGCGGAGGCGGCGGGCGCGGCGCAGGATCGTCTCTCGGATCCGAAGCTGGCGCGTGAGCTCCTTCTGCGCGCGTTCGATCGCGCCGGGCGCGCGCCGCACTCGCCGTACGTGATCGAGCGGCTGCTCGAGGTGAGCGAGACCAGCGACGCGGGCGGCGCGAAGGAGAGCGCCGACGCCGGGCAAAAGCGGATGCCGGTCCCGATCGACGTCTATCGCGCGCGGCTGCTCGCGCTCGGTCCCGCTGACGACGGACGCCACGGCACCGAGCGCGCCGCCACCATGTATCTGCTCGCGGTCGCCTTCGAGCGCGCCGGCGCGGAGACCGAGGCCGCGGCGCAGATCGGCCATCTGTGCGACGAGCCGGAGCCGACCGGTTATGGGCCGCTGCTCGCCTGGCGCGCCCGCACCCGGCTCGAAGCGGTGCGCGGCGAGTGGGCGCGCGCGGCCGAGGCGTGGGAAAAGTTGGCGGCGCTCTCCGACGCGGCCGGCACCAGCGTCGAGTGGACCCGCGCCTATCTCCGGCGCGCCGCCGAGGTGTGGGACGCGCGGGTCGGCGATCCCGCGCGCGCCGAGGTGCTCTACGGGCGGCTGCACGCCGCCGATCCCGGCGAGGTCGCGCCGGTGCTCGCGCTCTGCCGCCTGCGCATCCTGCGCGGCGCGGTGGTCGAGGCGGTCGAGGTGATCGAGGCGCACGGGCGCGCGCTCGCCAAGCGCGAAGAGCCCGAAGAGCGCAAGCGCGGTGGGCGCGCCCTCGAGCTGGCGGCGCGCGCGGCCGAGCTGCACTCCGAGGTGCGCGCGGGAGATCGCGGGCTGCTCGTGCGTTGGCGCGAAGCGGTGGGCGAGCACGCCGACCAGAGCGCGCTCGAGGCGCAGGCGCGCGCGTGGCGGCGAGCGGGGGAGCGGGCGCAGCTGGTGGCGACCTATCGCCGGCTCGGCGCGATCCTCGACGCGCGGCGCGCGTCGGCCTATCTGGCGGTGGCCGGCGCGCTCCTGCTCGAGCTCGGCGCGACTTCCGAGGCGGAGCAGGTGTTCAAGGAGGCCGCGGATCGCGAGCCCGACGATCTGCTGCTCAACGCCGGTCGGGTGATCCTCTATCGGCGCGCGGGCAAGTGGGCCGAGCTGGCGGCGGCGCTCAACACACTGGTGGCGCTCTGCAAGTCGAAGCAGGCGCAGGCGCGGCTCTA